>DASXYQ010000208.1:0-9871 GCA_036502445.1 Roseiarcus sp.
CTGCTGCGGATCGATGCCGATTCCGAGGGGGAATCGCATAGCGGCCGGGTCGTCAAAGTGCTCGATCGAGCCCGCGCGCGCGCGCTCGGCGTCTATCGCGAGCTGGTGAACGGCGCCGGACGCGTGGCGCCGATCGACAAGAAGGGCGGCGGACGCGAAATCTTCATCCCCAGCGGATTGAGCGGCGAAGCTCGAGAGGGCGAACTCGTCGCGCTGGAAATGCTGCGCGAGGGCCGCTTTGGCGTGCCCTCGGCGCGGGTCGTCGAGCGGCTGGGGGCGGTGAACACCGAACGCGCGGTCAGCCTGATCGCGCTGATTTCGCATGACATCCCGCATGTCTTCTCCGCGGCCGCGCTGAAAGAGGCCGAGGCGGCGCGTCCGGCGAACTTCGTCCATCGCGAGGACTGGCGCGACTTGCAGCTGGTCACGATCGATCCCGCCGACGCCAAGGATCACGACGACGCCGTCCACGCGGCGCCGGACCCGGACCCCTCCAACCCCGGCGGCTATCTGCTGACCGTCGCGATCGCCGACGTCGCCTATTCCGTGCAGCCGGGATCCGCGCTCGACAAGGAAGCCCTGGAGCGCGGCAATTCGGTGTACTTTCCCGACCGCGTCGTGCCGATGCTGCCCGAGCGCATCTCCAACGATCTCTGCTCGCTGCGTCCGTACGAGGACCGGCCCGCGCTCGCGGTGCGAATGATCATCGGCGCGAACGGCCGCAAGCGGCGTCATGAGTTCCATCGCATCATGATGCGCTCGACCGCCAAGCTCTCCTACGAGCAGGCGCAGCGCGCGATCGACGGGGCGCCCGACGATACGACCGCGCCGCTGCTCGAAGGCGTGTTGCGGCCGCTCTGGGCGGCCTATGCCTTGCTGAGGCAGGAGCGCGCCCATCGCGATCCGCTCGATCTCGACCTGCCCGAGCGCAAGCTGATCCTCGATCCCGAAGGCAAGCTGGTCGGCGTCAGATGGCCCGAACGGCTCGATGCGCATCGGCTGATCGAGGAATTCATGATTCTGGCCAATGTCGCCGCTGCCGAGACCTTGGAAGCCGGGCATTCGCCGCTGATCTACCGCGCCCATGACGCCCCGAGCCCCGAGAAGATCGGCGCGCTCGGCGAGTTTCTCGCGACCCTCGGCGTCAAGCTCGTCAAGGGCGAGCGCATGCGCCCCGAACATTTCAATCGCGTGCTCGGACGCGTGAAGGGCGAGCCTGCGGAAGCGCTCGTCAACGAAGTCGTACTGCGCGCGCAGGCGCAGGCCGAGTACACGCACGAGAACTACGGCCATTTCGGCCTCAACCTGCGCCGCTATGCGCATTTCACCTCGCCGATCCGCCGCTACGCCGACCTCATCGTGCATCGCGCCCTGATCCGCGCGCTTGGCTTTGGGCCGGGCGGGCTGGAAGAAACGGGATTGCGCGAACTGGCCGACATCGCCGAACGCATCTCCGGCGCCGAACGCCGGGCGATGGCGGCCGAACGCGAGACGATGGACCGCCTGATCGCCGGGCATTTGGCCTCTGAGATCGGCGCCCGCTTTTCCGCGCGCATCGGCGGGGTGACCAAGGTGGGGCTGTTCGTCAAACTGACGGAAACCGGCGCTGACGGTTTCATCCCCGCGGCGAGTCTGGGCGAGGAATATTTTCGCTTCGACGAAGCGAGCCGCGCACTGGTGGGCACGCGAACCGGCGTGAACTTTCGTCTGGGCGACAGCGTTGAAGTGAAATTGCTGGAGGCGGCGCCCTTCGCCGGCGCGCTTCGTTTCGAAATGTTGAGCAAGGGGGCGCGCGCTCCGAAGCCGCGCCGGAAGAAGGAGTATCGCCGATGACCCGAACGCTGCACATCGTCGCCGAAGCGCCGCCTGTGGAGGCGCACCGGGACGTCGTCACCGCGGTTCGTCGCGGCTTTTTCGGTCGCTGCCCCCGTTGCGGCGAGGGGCGGCTGTTTCGCGCCTATCTCAAAGTGGCCGACTCCTGTCCCGTCTGCGGCGAGAACCTCACGCCGCAGCGCGCGGACGACGCGCCGGCCTATGTCACGATGCTGATCATGGGGCATTTCATAGTCGCCGGCATCCTCGCGGGAGAAGAACTATGGCCGAATTTGCCGCTCCTTCCGCTCGCGATCGCCTGGTCCGCGCTCGCCGCGCTGAGCTCGCTTTGGCTGCTGCCGCGAGTCAAGGGCGCGCTGGTGGGCTATCAATGGGCCATGCGGATGCACGGCTTCGGCGGCCCGGAGAGAGAGTTCCACTGAAGCGGCGCGGCGGCGGCGCGACAACTGTGGTGCGGGCGTGCGAAGCGAGTAGCGTCCCGCTAATCTTTCTTGCAACTCGCCGCGGGCTGGCCCTCGAGGCCATGGCCACGTCCGCGGCGTAATGATGTGCGTCGGAGGTGGAAATCGGCAGAGACCTGTCTTGGACCGGCCCCGATGTTGAAGCCATGGCCGAATTCTGCGGGTGAGTGACCACACTCCGTGTTTCCAATTTCGTGGGACCCCTCCAAATGGAAAGGAGGCCAACCAGATTTCCAGGCGTTCATGCGTATGCGATGTATTCCTGGTTGGTCGCGCCACACGGTGCGACCTTTCTTTCGGAGAAACTCCCATGCGCAAGTACATCGGTCTCGTCCTCACGCTTCTGACTGTCGTAGCCGGCTCGTCCTTGGTTGCTGGCCCCGCTTTGGCGTGCTACGGCGGCTACTGAGAGTCAGAAACCGACCGACCAAGAGACTACTCGCTCGGTTGTTCCTCGCGCTGCCGTAATCGGGCGCCGTCCTGCGTTCGTGCGCGCGTATCGAATCCGAGGCCCCGCGGCGCCATGAGCGCCTCGGGGCCTTCTTGTTTGCAGGCTAGTTCCTGGCGAGAGGTCGCGGCGCTCGAGGACGCTTCTCTGTGTCTGTGGGCCGTGGCAGAGGAGCTGAGCTTGCGCTGACAAGCCCTCCAACCGGCGACAACGACCAAGTCAGCGAAAGCCGGCAAACCTCAGGTTGACGCGCCCCCTCGACCCTGCTCATTTCGCCCCCGTCTCGATGGGTTCGTGGAGCATCGCACATGAAGGGCAAGACGGTCGTCGCCACCGGCGCCACGTCCGGGATCGGCGAACGCGCGGTCGAGGAGCTCGCGCGGCAGGGCGCGCGCATCATCTTTATCGCGCGCGACGCGCGGCGCGCCGAGGCGACGAGGACAAAACTCGAGGCGATCGCGCCCGGCCTCGGCCATCGCTCGCATCTGGCCGACCTTTCGCTGATGGCCGATACGAAGCGGGTCGGCGCCGAGATCGCCGCGAGCGAGCCGCGCATCGACGTGCTCATCAACAACGCCGGGGCGATGTTCGCGGAGCGCTGTATCACTTCCGAAGGCCTGGAAATGACCTTCGCTTTGAACCACATGGCCTATTTCGTGCTGACTCAGACGCTGCTGGAGCGGATCAAAGGCTCGGCGCCGGCGCGCGTCGTCTCGACCGCCTCGGCGGCCCATCTCCGCGCAACGCTCGATTTCGACGACCTGCAAAGCGCGAAAAACTACAGCGGATTCAAGGTCTACGGGCGCTCGAAGCTCGCCAACATTCTTTTCACGCGAGAACTCGCGCGGCGGCTCACCGGGACGGGCGTCGTCGCCAATTGTCTCCACCCCGGCTTCGTCGCCTCGCGGTTCGGCGACGAGGCCGGCGGCTGGGTCAGTCGGCTGATCCCGTTCGCCAAATGGTTCGCGATCTCCCCCGAGCAGGGCGCCGACACGATCGTCTATCTCGCCTCGGCGCCGGAAGCGGCGAATTTCAGCGGCGAGTATTTCGCCAACCGCAAGATCGCCGATCGTTCCGCCGCCGCGTGCGACGACGCGGCGTCGGCTCGGCTCTGGCATGCGAGCGAGGCGCTGGCGGGAGCTTGACTCCGGCGCTCTGAGGATACGCCCAAAGATGAGCGGGCGATTTGCGGGGGCGCAAAGCGGCAAGCCTCTTAGCAGCGCAAGGCGGTCCATTTGGGCCGCTTTCGACAGCATGCCGGCTTGCCCCCCGCTTCGTCGTGTGCCCACTGGATTGGCTTCGCATCGAGGCGTCGGCTTCGTCGTCAGCCTCTAACGCCTGACTGGCGGACGGCGCCGCGGTAGGCTCTCGGGGTGAGCCCGACGGATTTGTGAAACTGGCGCGTGAATGCCGCCTGATCCGCGTAGCCGCATTCCTGGGCCACGATGCTGATGGCCACATCTGATCGCCGCAGCCGGTCGCACGCGAATTCGATCCGCGCACGCGTCAGGTATTGTCCAGCGGAAAGCCCGAACAGGGCGCGGATGCGCTGATCGAGCTGGAATGGCGAAAGCCCCGCTCGCGCCGCGAGATCGAAAATCCGCACCGGAGAATCGAGATGGTCGTGGATATCGCCGAGCACGGAAGACAGCGCGGCCATATCAGGTTGCGGGCTGCTCGGCGCGTCGCGGGAGATGCCAGCTAGGCCGACGACCTTGCCGTTCCGATCGAATAGCGGCTCCTTCCAGGTCAGGCACCATCCCTGCCGCCCATGGGGATAGAGATGCAGCTCCAACCGTCCGTTGATCGAAATGCCCTCGCGCAGAACACTGAGGTCCTGAGTTTCGAAGCGATCGCCCAGCGGGTAGGAAAAACCTCGCGCGCCGTTCGCCCGACGAGGTCGGCCTTCGCCGGGAGCCCGCAGCGCTGGACCAGCGCCTCGTTCACCGCCACATAGCGCGCATTCCGGTCCTTTAGGAAGAAGACCGTGTCGTCGATGCGATCGAACAGCTCCTCGCCGAGGAACGGTCGGCCGAGCCCATTCAGAAAGTCCCGAGCTCGTTCACCCCGCGGTTCCATCGGCGCGGATATTGTGCCGATTCCCGAATTTCCGCCAGCGATGCGCGCAAGACCGGCGCGGCCGCCTGTGGCAAATTCCCTTGAGCTCGCCGATCCGAACCCAATCGGCGCAGAACGGGAGAAGAGCCATGACCAAGGTGTTCGCGGGCGTAATGCCGGCGCTGATGACCCCCTGCAAGCCCGACCGGACGCCCGACTTCCGCGCGCTGACGCGTAAGGGGCGAGAGCTGATCGAGGCCGGAATGTCCGCCGTCGTCTACTGCGGCTCGATGGGCGATTGGCCGTTGCTGACTGATGAGCAGCGCATGGAGGGCGTCGAGCATCTCGTCGACGCGGGCGTCCCGGTCGTCGTCGGAACGGGCGCGCAGAATTCGCAGCGGGCGGCCGCCCTCGCCCGCCACGCCAAGAAAATCGGCGCCAAGGGCCTCATGATCATACCTCGCGTCCTGTCGCGCGGCGCCTCGCCCGCGGCCCAGCGCGCACATTTCGCCGGCGTGCTCGAAGCGGCGGTCGATCTTCCCTCCGTGATCTACAACAGCCCCTATTACGGCTTCCAGACCCGCGCCGAACTGTTCTTCGAGCTCCGGCGAAGATACGCGCACCTGGTCGGCTTCAAGGAATTCGGCGGCGCCGCGTCGCTCAGCTACGCCGCCGAACACATCGCCGGCGCTTCGCCGGATATTTCTCTGTTGGTCGGCGTCGATACCCAAGTATTCCACGGCTTCGTCAATTGCGGGGCCGTGGGCGCGATCACGGGCATCGGCAACGTGCTGCCGAAGGAAACCTTGCAACTCGTCGCCCTCTGCCGGAACGCCGCGAAGGGTGACCCCGAGGCGCGGCGACTGGCTCTCGAGCTCGACGGCGCGCTCGCCACGCTGTCGGCTTTCGACGAAGGAACCGATCTCGTGCTCTTTTTCAAGCACCTGATGGTGCTGTGGGGCGATACCGAATACGCGCTGCATTTCAACGAATCCGACGCCTTGAGCGACAGCCAGAAGCGCTTCGCCGAAGCGCAGCTGAGGCTCTTCCAGACGTGGTACGCCGAATGGCGCGGCGCGAAAGGCTGAGGCGTCATGCGCGTCGTCGATTCCCATACCGAAGGCGAGCCCACCCGGCTCATCATGGAAGGCGGCCCGTCGTTGGGCCGCGGCCCGCTGTCCGAGCGGCGCCGGCGCCTCGCCGAGGAGTTCGATCATGTCAGGCGCTTCGCGATTCTCGAGCCGCGAGAGTATGACGCGCTCGTCGGCGCGCTTCTCGACGAGCCGGTCGACCCGACCTGCGCCGCGCGCCTCATCTTCTTCAACAACGCCGGTTATCTCGGGATGTGCGGCCACGCCACGATCGGCGCGGCCGTGACGCTCGCGCATCTCGGCCGCATCGGCCTCGGCGCGCACTGGTTCGAAACGCCGGTCGGAGTTGTGGGCGTCGAACTGAGCGACAAGAATTATGCAACCTTCGAAAACGTCGAGAGCCGTCGCCTTCTCCAGGCGGTCTCCGTCGATGTAGATGGCCTCGGCCGCGTGAGGGGAGACGTCGGCTGGGGCGGGAATTTGTTTTTCCTGACGAACGACGCGCCCTGTCCGCTGCTCGTCGAAAACATCCCCGCGCTTTCGCAGGCTGGGCGCGCCATTCGGCTCGCGCTCAGGCGGGACGGCGTCACGGGGCTGGGCGGCGCGGATATCGATCATATCGAGTTCTTCGGCCCCGCCCGGTCATCCCTCGCGGACAGTCGTAATTTCGTGCTCTGCCCCGGCGGCGCCTATGACCGTTCGCCCTGCGGCACGGGAACCAGCGCCAAGCTCGCTTGCCTCGCTGCGGACCAGAAGCTGCGACCCGGCGATCTCTGGGTTCAGGAAAGCGTGATCGGGAGCCGCTTTCAGGCCAGCTACAGGCGTAGCGCGAACGGAGGCGTCATTCCGCGCATCGGAGGGCGGGCGTTCGTTTGCAGCTACTCCGAGCTTCATCAGGAACGCGCGGACCCCTTCTGCTTCGGGATCGCCGGCCCGGCGCCGCTGTAGGCGATCGCCGACCGCACTGTTTCCGCGCGGCTACGATTCTCGGCGAAGGCTTTACCCGCCGCCGAACTTGTCGAACAATGTGGCCACAGGCGTCGGGTTGGCGGCGAAGCGATCGGGCTGGGAAAGGAAAGATCATGAGCGAGAATGGGACGGCCTACGCCGCCGCACTGACGATCCGACATTTGTTGCGGCTGCTCGAAAGCAAGGGTCTGCTATCGTCCTACGAAATTCGACAGGAGCTCGACGGCGTTCTCGGCGAGCTGCGCAAAGCCGGCGCGCGCGGCGCCATTTCCCACGACGCTTCCACAGAGGCCTTGCGAACCATCGAGATGATGTCGCCGCCTTGGTCCGACACACCCAAACCGGAACCGGCCTCCATCGCCACCGAGGATTTGAACGCGAGCAACGACGAGTGAATGCGGCCGCCTCGCGTCCGGCCTACGCCGCGAATTGCACTTTGGTCGTCGCCGCGGCCAGCCGCACATTCGCGGTGAGCGGAAGATGATCGGACGATTGCTGGGCGAGCGGGGTGTCGTGAATCGCCAGGTCCGTGATAAGGCCCGTGGGCCAACCGAGAATTCGGTCGAGCGCAAAAATGGGCCGTCGCGAAGGAAAGCTGAGAATCGACGGCGCGACCCCGAACATCGGTTCGAGAACGCCGAGCGCGGAGCGGCGGCGGCGGCGCCACTCGTTGAAGTCGCCGAGCAGGATGGTCGGCATGCGAGGCAATTCGAGGAACGTGTCGAGAAGCGCGCGGGCTTGATCCATCCTCGAAAGGCGAAGTAGCCCCAGGTGAGCCGCGATGACGCGGAACTGCCCTTCGCCGAGGTCGAGTTCGGCCACGATCGCGCCCCGCGGCTCGAACCCCGGCAGCCTCAAGCGGGACCGGTGATAGGATTTTGGCTCTCCGCGCACGAGAAGAGCGTTGCCGTGCCAGCCATGGCGATGCGGAACATCCGATTGCACGAGAAGCTGCATCCCCGTCTTTCGACGGATTTTCGTCGGGTCGAGAAGGCCGCCGCGTCTTCCGAAACGATGGTCCACTTCCTGAAGCGCGATGACGTCGGCGCGGATTTGCCCGATTACCTCGATGATGCGATCCGGCTGGATCATCCCGTCCGCGCCTCGACATTTATGGATATTGTAAGATGCGACCTTCACGGGGACCTCAGATCGGTGTTGTCTAGATATAGGGCATCGCGAGCCGCGCCGCCGCATCGCGAAGTTTCCATACGAATGGGCGTTTGTCGATTTCTTCCAACGTGATCGGCCGATTGCGATGCTTATCGATGATCCCGGCTAAACGTTCGGCCAGATTGCTATCGTAAAATTCCACCGTCAGCTCGAAATTCAGCCGGAGGCTTCGCGTATCCCAATTCGCGCTGCCCACGAGACTCCATTCGCCATCGATCGTCATCAGCTTCGAATGGTCGAATGGCGGTGCGCTGCGCCAGATTAGACACCCCGTATCCAACAAAGGCCGGATATGCGCCAGGGCAGCCCAAGCAACCAGCAGATGGTTGTTTTTACCCGGCACGACTATATCCACAGTCACGCCTCGTAAGGCGGCCAATTGGAGCGCGGTCAACAGTTGCTCATCCGGCAAGAAATAGGGCGTCGCGATCCTGATCGAGCGCCGCGCCGAGTTGATCGCGGCAAGCAGGACGAGCACCAGCTGATCGACCTCCTGGTCCGGCCCGGAAACGATCACGCGGGCGGCGGCGCCGGGAGTCCCTTCAGGCGGCGAAGAGATCTCGGTCGGCGTTTCTCCTGTGGTGAAGGACCAGTCGTCGTCGAACTCTTCCTCGATTTGCTGGACGATCGTCCCCTCGACTTGAAAATGTAAGTCGCGCACCGGCGATTTCGGCCGCAGCGCGAGCACGTTCTCCGCGCCGATATTCAAACCGCCGACGAAAGCCGTGACTCCGTCTATAACCAGAGCTTTCTTGTGGAGCCGCAAATCCAAAAACGGCATCTTCCATGGCAAGAGCGAATGGAGGAAGCGGGCGACGGGAACGCCTTGCCTGTGCAGGCGATGATAGGCCGCCGAGCGCAAGAAGCCGCCACCGAATCCGTCGATCAGAACCCGAATTTTCACACCTCTGCGATGGGCGGCGACCAATGCATTGATGAATCGCATTCCGACCTGATCGGTGCGGAAGATGTAGGTGGCCAGCCGAATGCTCGATTTCGCGCTCTCGATGGCGGCGATCATTTGCGGGTAGCCTTGATCGCCGCACTCGAGAACCGCGACCACCTTGCCGACCGCCATCTCCTGTCCGGTGATATTCCCGACGGCGACCTTGAGGCGCTCGATCGGGTCCGACGACGAAATGTCGCCGGTGACGGGAGCGTCGAAATCCGGGACCGGTCCCTTCAATCGGCGCGCTCGGCGCTTGACGCGGTTGATGCCAAAACCGACATAAAGCAGCGCTCCGAGAATCGGCGACAGCCAGGCAATCCCGATCCATGCGATGGCCGCCGGCACTTCACGCTTATGGGTCAACGTGTGAACGGTAACCGCCGCGGCGATCACGACATGCAGGAGGCCGACAAAAATCGAACGGACGGCGAGCAGCGAATCTTCCAAACTAACCCTCTGCGGCTGCCGTTCGCATGCGTCGGCCCGGAAATCCGGCGGCCGAGTGTTCCGACCGATGGATCTTACGCCCACCGCATAGCATAACTCTCGAGCGCGGGGTCTCGGAAACGATCAATCGAGTCTACGTCGCTGCGGGCTTGGAGACGTCGCGAGTGAATTTGGCGCGGAACTGGAAGGAAATCGCCCTGATCGGCGCTCCGGTCGGCGCGGGGGGGGCCTCTACGGCAGGCTGCGTCATGGGGCCCGCGGCGCTGCGCACCGTCAATCTGCGCGAGACGCTTGCCGCCCTCGGACACACGGTCGTCGATCGCGGCGACGTCCGTGTGCGGACAGGCATGGGCGATGAGGGCGCCCAGCCCCCAAACCTCCGCGCGCGCAATCTCCCGGAAATCGCCGCCTACGCCCAGGCGGTCAGCGCCGAAACGCTGGA
>DASXYQ010000209.1:0-7917 GCA_036502445.1 Roseiarcus sp.
CGTGAAACCGCTCGTTCTGCGTCTGCGCGCCGCGCCCGAACAAAGGCTCGACATGTCGTGTCTGACGCCGCAGCGGCTCGCCGGAAAGAGCCTGCGCGAGATCGACGGCGTCGAACTGCAGACGACGCGGCGAGCCGTACGTGTCGGCGATCTCTTTCACGCCTCGGACGGAAACGCCGAGCACATCGTGATCGCGGGCGGATCGGAAAGGTTCGATCGCGTCGGCGAAGGCATGAGCGTGGGATCGATCACGGTCGACGGCGATGTGGGCATTCGAGCGGGTCGTCGGATGGCGGGCGGACGTCTCACCGTCAACGGAAATGCCGGCCATTGGACCGCTTCCGGCATGGCGGCGGGGTTCATCGAGATCGCCGGCGACGTCGGCGATCGGCTGGGCGGACCGCTCGCAGGCGAACTCCAGGGCATGAGCGGCGGCATGGTCGTCGTGCGTGGTCATGCCGGCGCGCGGGCTGCCGACCGGTTGCGCCGCGGCGCCCTGATCGTCGAGGGCAATGCCGGCGACGACGCCGGTTCGCGCATGCTGGCGGGAACATTGCTCGTCTGCGGCGGCGCCGGCGCACGGACGGGCTATCTTATGCGCCGCGGCACGATCGTGCTCGGCATGGCGTCCGGCGATTTCGGTCCGACATTCGTCGACTGCGGCGTCCATGACCTGACCGCGCACCGGCTGATGGCGGCGTATATCCGAGAATCGAGCGCCAAATCGGCCGAGCTGTTGCACGTCCCGCTGCGTCGGCTCATGGGCGACACGGCGGTTCTCGGCAAGGGCGAGATTTTCGTCGCGGCCTGAGGGCGATGCGTCCGGTCGAGCCGGCCTCTTTCGCCGAAACCCGGGACGACCCGTTGATTATTTTATTATCTACGATAGCAATGACATTAACGCTGGGAGAGTTTGGGCAAATTCCCTGCTAGGGAGATCTAATTCCCTGCTCGCGCGAATTAATTCCCTGCTCGGCCCGTTAGGGAATTCAGTTGTAAACGGCTGAACTCACGATTGTTTTCGAGACGGACTTTCGCGAAAAAGGCTGAATCGCCGAAAATTCCCTGCTTTTTTCCCTGCCAGCAGGGAATTCGACACGCCAGGAGACTGTGAATTAGATTCGCGGGCAAGCGACTGTTCGGGAAAGGAGCATGCTCGGAATACGCACATCACGCTCGCGGCGCAGAAACCTGAACGTCGGATCAGAGCGCTTATTTCCTCGCCTCGTCTGAGCAAAGATTCGCGGCTCGATCAACGAATGGAAACCCTGCTCGGTTGCGGCGCCTCGACCGAGCGAGTAACTATGCGCGGTCACGAAATAAGGACTTTGGGGAGGCAGGGATGATGGTCCCGCACGAGCCGTGGCTCGTGGCGCTATCGGTAGCGATTGCCGTTCAAGGCAGCTTCGTCGGCCTTTCGCTGGCGCGGGAATTGGACAGCGCGGAAGGATTTCGCCGGCGCCTCGCCCTGGCCGGAGCCTCGCTGACATTGGCGACCGGCGTCTGGTCGATGCATTTCGTTGCCATGCTGGCGGCGAATTTCCCCAGCGCGATCGATTATCTCGTTCTGCCGACATTGTTGTCGTTCCTCATCTGCGTGATCGTGGTGGGCGCGGGCGTCTATGTCGCGCACGCCCCGGGACCGCCCGCCCTGCGCATCGGCGCCGGCGCGATCGCGATGGGTCTCGGGATCAGCCTGATGCACTATGTCGGGATCTCGGCGGTGCATCTGGCAGGGCCAACGTATCAGGAGACCCCCTATGTCGTCGCCTCGGTGATCGTGTCCATCGGGGCGAGCGGCTTCGCACTCTGGGTGCTGGACAGCCGACCGACCAAGGCCGGCATTTCGATGGGGGCGCTGGCGCTCGGTCTGGCGATCTCGGGCATGCATTACACCGCCATGGCGGGCATGCGGCTCGATCCGCGATGCTTCGACGTCGCCAGCTTCGTGGGCGCCGATTCCGCGCTGTCGCGCAATACCTTGGCGTTGCTGACCACGCTCGTCGCGTTTGGCGTGTCCGGGGCCTTCCTGCTCTCGCTGGTCCCGGATCGAGGCGCTCGGGCTCTCGAGGCGCCGCAGAGGACCGCCGCCGTCGCCGCGCCGCCGTCTAGTTCGCCCGAACCGGTCGTCGTTTCGGCCGAGCAGCCACTCGCGTCCGCGGCGCGCCCGATGGCGATCCGCGTCGAGAAGGACGGGCGTTGGCGGGATATTGCGCTCGAGGACATTTTCGCTGTCCGCGCCAACGCGCATTACACCTACGTCTACGATGGCGAACAGGAATTTTTCTGCAATCTGTCGATCAGCGCCGTCGCGGCTCGGCTCGACCCCGCGCTGTTCCTGCGCGTCCATCGCAGCCATATCGTCGCTGTCCGGCGAATCGCCCGCGTGAAGCGCGCCGGCGAGAATGGGATCGCGGAACTGGGTACCCCGGTGCGGTGCAGCATACCGATCGCGCGCGCCCACTATCGCGAGGTCAAACAACTCATCAAGGCGATCGCGGGCTGAGAGCCGCAATTCATGAACTGCGTCAGCGCTGATGACGCAGTTCGTGCGGCCATGCCCGCCGTTGGCGCCATTTTCGGGCGCTCAGTTTATGCGCCGTTGATTGTGCGCCGCACACGGCGCGATCCTGTCAGGAGCGATTCCGCGATCGCGGGCGCGCTCACGGGAGGACGCAGTTGATAACAGGCGCCTTTGACTATCACCGGCCCGCCAACCTGAGCGAGGCGATCGGTCTCTTGGGCCGGCTCGACACGGACGCCCGCGTCATCGCCGGCGGCCACAGCTTGATTCCGATGATGAAGCTGCGGCTCGCCATGCCCAGCCACCTCGTCGACCTCGCCGCGATCGCCGAATTGAAAGGCGTGTCCGCCGAGGGCGACGAAATCGTCATCGGCGCGATGACGACGCAGCACGAAATCATAGCAAGCGAGTTGCTGGCGGGGCGAGCCCCGATCCTTAAGGAAGCGGCTACGCAGATCGCCGACCCGCAGGTGCGTTACATGGGAACAATCGGCGGCAACGTCGCCAACGGCGACCCTGGCAACGACATGCCCGGCGTGATGATGGCCTTGGACGCGAGCTACGTGTTGCGAGGCCCCGACGGCGAGCGCCGAGTCGCGGCGCGCGACTACTACCAGGGCGCTTACACGACCGCGGCATCGCCGGGCGAAATCCTGACCGCAATCCGCATCAAGGTCCCGACCGCGGGGCACGGCTGGGCTTATGAAAAGCTGAAGCGCAAGGTCGGCGACTACGCGACCGCAGCGGCGGCGGTGATCCTCGCTGTCGCCGGCGGCAAGATCGCGACCTGCGCGATCGGCCTGACCAATGTCGCCGACACGGCGCTGTTCGCCCAGGACGCCGCCCAGGCTGTGATCGGAACCGTCGCTGACAAGGATAGCCTCGCCAAGGCATCCGCCGCCGCGGAGGCGATCACGTCCCCCGCCGCCGACGGCCGCGGCTCGGCGCGGTATCGCACCAAGATGGCGGGAGTCATGACCGCCCGCGCCCTGAGCCGCGCTTTTGGGCGCGCGCAATCCTGAGGGAGCCGAAATGTCGAAATCCATCGTCAGCATGAAAGTCAACGGCAAGTCCGTCTCGGCGGAAGTCGAGTCGCGCGTGCTGCTGATCCATTACTTGCGCGAAAACCTAGGGATCACCGGCCCGCACATCGGTTGCGAAACCACGCATTGCGGGGCCTGCACCGTCGATCTCGACGGCAAGTCGGTAAAATCCTGCACGATTTTCGCAGTCCAGGCGGCGGGCGCCGAGGTGCTCACGATCGAGGGCATGGCGGGCGCCGACGGCAAGCTCCATGTCTTGCAGGAAGCCTTTCGCGAAATGCATGGACTCCAGTGCGGCTATTGCACGCCCGGCATGATCGTCCGCGCCCATCGCTTGCTGCAGGAGAACCCGAACCCGACAGACGCCGATATCCGGATCGGCATTTCGGGCAATCTCTGCCGCTGCACGGGCTATCAGAACATCGTCAAGGCCATCCAATACGCCGCCGCGAAAATCAACGGCGTCGAATATAAGGAAGCCGCGGAATGAACGCTCCTGCCACTCCGTCATCCCTCGAACGCGCCGAAAAACTGCAAGGCCTGGGCTGCAAGCGCAAGCGCGTCGAGGACGTCCGCTTCACGCAAGGGCGCGGCAATTATGTCGATGACATCAAGCTGCCCGGCATGCTGCACGGCGATTTCCATCGCTCCAGCCACGCCCACGCGCGCATCCTCAAGATCGACACCTCGAAGGCGAAGGCCGTGCCCGGCGTCCTCGCCGTGCTCACCGCCGAAGACCTGAAAGGCGTCAACCTCGCGTGGATGCCGACGCTGGCAGGCGACGTCCAGATGGTGCTCGCCGACGGCAAGGTGCTGTTCCAGAACCAGGAAATCGCGTTCGTCGTCGCCACCGACCGCTATGCCGCCGCCGACGGCGCCGATATGGTGGAGGTCGAATACGAAGACCTGCCGGTCGTCGTCGATCCATTCAAGGCGATGGCCGCCGACGCGCCCGTTCTGCGCGAGGACATCAAGGACAAGAAGGAAGGGGTGCACGGGCCGCGCAAGCATCCCAACCACATTTTCAACTGGCAGGTCGGCGACAAGGATCTGACAGACGCGGCCTTCCTCGAGGCGGAGGTCGCCACCAAGGACCTCCTGGTCTATCAGCGCGTGCACCCGTGCCCGCTGGAGACCTGCCAGTGCCTGGTCAGCTTCGACAAGATCAAGGGCGAAATCACGATCTACGGCACGTTCCAGGCGCCGCATGTCATCCGCACCGTCGTCGCGCTGATCTCGGGTTTGCCCGAGCACAAGATTCACGTCATTTCGCCGGACATAGGCGGCGGTTTTGGCAACAAGGTCGGCGCCTATCCCGGCTATATCTGCTCGGCGGTCGCCTCGATCGTCACCGGTTTGCCGGTCAAATGGGTCGAGGACCGCATCGAGAACCTCTCGACGACGTCGTTCGCGCGCGACTATCACATGACCACCGAGATCGCGGCGACCCGCGACGGCCGCGTCACCGGCCTGCGCGTGCATATCATGGCCGACCATGGCGCCTTCGACGCCTGCGCCGACCCGTCGAAATGGCCGGCGGGCTTCGCCAACATCGTCACCGGGTCCTATGACTTCCCGGTCGCGCATCTCTCGGTCGACGGGGTCTACACCAACAAGGCGCCGGGCGGCGTCGCCTATCGCTGCTCGTTCCGGGTCACCGAGGTAGCCTATGCGATCGAGCGCGCGATGGACATCATGGCGCAGAAGCTCGGCATCGACCCTGTCGAGTTTCGCATGAAGAATTTCATCAAGCGCGAGCAGTTCCCCTACCAGTCAGCGCTCGGGTGGGAATACGATTCGGGCGACTACCACACCGCGATGCAGAAGGCGCTCGACGCGACCGGCTACGCGCAGCTGCGCGAGGAGCAGAAGGCCAGGCAGGAGGCCTTCAGGCGCGGCGAGACCCGCGAACTGATGGGCGTCGGCGTCGCCTTCTTCACCGAGATCGTCGGCGCGGGGCCGTCGAAGAACTGCGACATTCTGGGCATCGCGATGTTCGATTCCGCCGAGATCCGCATTCACCCGACCGGCCGCGTGCTCGGACGGATGGGCTCGAAGAGCCAGGGTCAGGGCCACGAAACGACCTGGGCGCAGATCATCGCGACCGAAATCGGCATTCCCGCCGACGACATCGCGATCGAGGAAGGCAATACCGACACCGCGCCCTATGGCCTCGGCACCTACGGCTCGCGCTCGACGCCGGTCGCGGGCGCCGCGATCGCGATGGCGGCGCGCAAGATCAAGGCCAAGGCGCAGATGATCGCGGCCTTCATGCTGGAGGTGCACGAGGGCGATCTCGAATGGGACGTCGACCGGTTCCGCGTCAAGGGCAATCCGGAGCAGTTCAAGACGATGAGCCAGCTCGCCTGGGCCGCCTACAACAAGGTCCCCCCGGGGATGGAGCCGGGACTCGAGGCGGTCAGCTATTATGATCCGCCGAACATGACCTATCCGTTCGGGGCGTACATCTGCGTGATGGATATCGACGTCGACACCGGCGTGCACAAAGTGCGGCGCTTCTACGCGCTCGACGACTGCGGCACCCGCATCAATCCGATGATCATCGAGGGCCAGGTGCATGGCGGCTTGACCGAGGGCTATGGCATCGCGATGGGCCAGGAAATTTTCTACGACGCCGACGGCAACGTGAAGGGCGCCTCGTTCATGGACTATTTCCTCCCGACCGCTGTCGAGACGCCGCACTGGGAGACCGACTACACCGTAACGCCCTCTCCCCATCATCCGATCGGCGCCAAGGGCGTCGGGGAGAGCCCCAACGTCGGCAGCGTGCCCTGCTTCGCCAACGCGGTGAACGACGCGTTCAAGTTCTTGGGGTCGACGCATATCGCGATGCCGCACGACGCCTATCGCGTCTGGCAAGTGGCGGAGAACCTGGGGCTGCATGCGTAACAACCTTACCGGCCGGCGGCTCTCCCCTCCCCGTCCTTACGGCCATAAGAACGGGGAGGGGAATATCCGGCAGGGGGCGCGCACGTGACTAGCCCGATCCCCCGCGAGGCCATCTCCGCGAAGCTCGCCGAGGCCGGCTATGTCGCCGACCGCGACCTTTCGACCGCGCTTTGGATGATGGATCATCTCCATCGCCCGCTGCTGATCGAGGGCGAAGCGGGCGTGGGCAAGACGGAGGTCGCCAAGGCGCTCGCGACGGTGCACGGCTGCGAGCTCATTCGCATGCAATGCTACGAGGGCCTCGACGCGAGTTCGGCGCTCTACGAGTGGAACTATCAGCGCCAGCTACTGGCGATCAAGGCGCGGGAGAACTCCGGCGCCAGCGTCGGCGAGATCGAAGCGCAGATTTTCTCCGAAACCTATCTGCTCGAACGTCCCTTGCTCGCCGCGATCCGGCGCGAGGTCTCGCCGGTGTTGCTGATCGACGAGGTCGATCGCGCCGACGAGGAGTTCGAAGCTTTCCTGCTCGAATTGCTCTCCGACTTTCAGGTCACGATCCCCGAATTCGGCACGATCCGCGCCCGCGCCATCCCGCGCGTCGTGCTCACCTCGAACGGCACTCGCGAGCTGTCCGACGCGCTGCGGCGGCGCTGCCTCTACCATTATCTCGACTTTCCCGACGTCGATCGCGAGGCGGCGATCATCCTGTGGCGCCAGCCCGGCATCGACACCAGCCTCGCGCTGCAGATCGCGCGCATGGTCGGGATGCTGCGCAAGGAAGATCTGCGCAAAGTTCCGGGCATCGCCGAAACGCTCGACTGGGCGGCGACGCTCGCCGGGCTCGGCGTCGAAGACATGCGACAAGAACCGGAAATGGTGCACGACACCCTGATCGCGATCCTCAAGACGCACGAGGACCGGGCGCGCGTGAGCCCCGAGACGACGCAGCGCCTGCTCGGCAAGGTGGCGTGATGAATGCGCTCGCGTGCATCGGCGACGCCCCCGGCCCTGGTCCGGCGATGCGCAAGCGCCTCGCCGGCTTCGCGCAGACGCTGCGAGGCGCGGGCTTCGCGATCGGCCACGCCGAGCTGCAGGATGCGGCGCGCATACTGGCGACGCCGCTCGCCGAGCGGCCCGAGCGGCTGCGCACGGCGCTGAAGGCGCTGTTTTCGTCGCGCCATTCCGATCTCGCGCGCTTCGATGAACTGTTCGACGCGTTCTGGCGCGGACGAGGCGCGAAGCGGGCGAACAGGATCACCGCGCAGGACTTGGCTTCACGGTCGCCGCGTAAATTCGAAGCGGGGCCGGGCCCCGAACATCGGCGGGGAGGCCTGCCGGAGACTGCCGACGCGCCTCTCGATGACGGCTCAGCCGGAGGCCGAGGCCGCAAGGGCGGAGCTTCCGCGCACGAGTTGATCTCCGCCAAGGACATCCGCACGC
>DASXYQ010000210.1:0-3886 GCA_036502445.1 Roseiarcus sp.
GACCGAACATACGGCGTGGCTCAATCTTAAACGCGGGATCGCTGCGCCTATGAGTGGTTCGATTGCAACCAACGGCCGGGCCGTCGCGGAGCAGATCGGCGCGCAGATATTCATCGACGGTTGGGCGATCGTCGCGCCGGGCGACCCGAAGCTCGCCGCGCGCCTCGCCGAGCAGGCGGCGCGCGTCAGCCATGATGGCGCGGCGGTCGACGCCGCAAAGCTCTGGGCGGCGATGGAGGCGGAAGCCTTTGTCTCGGCGGACATCGACCACCTGTTGGAAGTCGGGCTCGCGCAGATTTCCCCCGAGAGCCCGATCGCCGGGTTGATCGCCGACGTCCGCCGTTGGCGCCGGCAATATCCGGATTGGCGCGACGCGCGCAGCCAAATCGAGAAGAACTATGGCTACGACAAATATCCCGGCAATTGCCACGTGGTGCCCAATCACGCGATCATGATCATGGCCGTGCTCTATGCTCCCGACGACTTTGCGCGCGCGCAGACGATCGTCTGCACCTCGGGTTGGGACACCGACTGCAACGCGGGAAATGTCGGCTGCCTGCTCGGCGCCATGCTGGGGCTGGCGGGGATCGACGCCGGGCCCGACTGGCGCGGCCCCGTCGCCGATCGAATGTTGATATCCTCTGCCGACGGCGGCGGCGCCATCAACGATGCGGTGCGCGTGACCTATCGGCTCGTCGATTTGGGGCGGCGACTCGCGGGCGTCGCGCCGATGCCGCCGCCAAAGGAGGCCGCGCAATTCCACTTCTCGCTCCCTGGCAGCGTGCAGGGATTTCGAGCCGAGCCGAACGGCGCGGGCGCTCTGCGCGTGAGCAACGAACCTTTCGAAGCAGGCCGGGCGCTCTGCATCCACTATGAGGATCTCGGCGCCGAGCCGGCTGCGGTGCTGACGCCGACCTTCACAGCGCCCGATGTCGTTCGCATGCGGACCTACGAACTGATGGCGACCCCGATGCTCTATTCCGGGCAGATGGTTCGCGCTCGGGTGATCGCAGAGGCGAGCAATCCGGGCGCCGTTGAAGTCGCGCTCCGGGCTCTCGTCTATGATCGGCGTGACGCCCTGAGCGCCGTCGATGGCGATGCAGTGAGCCTTGCGCCGGGGGCCGAGACGGTGCTCGGCTGGCGCATCCCCGACACTGGCGGGCAACCGATCCAATCGATCGGTATCGCCCTGCGGTCGCAGGCAGCGGGCGCCAGCGGCGCCGTCCGGCTCGATTATCTCAGGTGGGATGGCGCGCCGGACCTTCGACTGCGAAGGCCCGACGAGACGAGCGATTTCTGGCGCCGCTCCTGGGTCAACGGCGTCAGCTTCTTCTCCAAGAACTTTCCGCAGGCGTTTCGCGTCTCGCAGGATCGGGAAGAAGGTCTGCTCGTTCACGGCACGCGCCAATGGACCGACTATCGCGTCGCCGCGACCGTCGCCGTGAATCTCGCCGAATATGCCGGCGTCGGCGTGCGCGTGCAGGGATTGCGGCGATATTACGCTGCGCTGCTCGTGCGGCCGGATGTCTTCCGCATCGTCAAAGTGTTTGACGGCGTCCGCGAGACGCTCACGGAGACTTCGTTCGTCTGGGACTTTGAAACGCCGTACCCGATCCTCGTCGAGGTCGCCGGCCAGCAACTGCGCGCCTCGATTGGAGAGGCGACTCTCGTGGCTACAGACGACGCATTGACGAACGGCGGCGTCGCGCTGGTAATTTCCGGCGGGGCGCTGTCCTGTGACGAGATTCGCATCACCGCGGCTGTAGACGCGGTCGCTGACCGCGTTGGTTCCACTTGATTGACGCTCGGAAAATGAGGCGCTCTGCGACAGCCGCGCTCAGCGAGCGCGGCTACAATTGCCGGCGCCGCGCTCGTCCCTACCTCGAGAACTTCTTATATTTCAGCCGATGCGGCACCACGCTGTCGATCCCGAGCCGCCGCTTCTTGTCTTCCTCGTAATCGGCGAAATTCCCTTCGAACCATTCGACATGCGAGTCGCCCTCGAAGGCGAGCATGTGGGTGGCGATGCGATCGAGGAAAAAGCGATCGTGGGAGATGATGACCGCGCAGCCGGCGAAATCGAGCAGCGCTTCCTCCAGCGCGCGCAGGGTGTCGACGTCGAGATCGTTGGTCGGCTCGTCGAGCAGCAATAGATTGGCGCCGGTCTTCAGCATCTTGGCCAGATGCACGCGGTTGCGCTCGCCCCCCGAGAGCATGCCAACCTTTTTCTGCTGGTCCGCGCCCTTGAAGTTGAACGCGCCGCAATAGGCGCGCGAATTGATCTCACGCTTGCCCAGATAGAGAATGTCGTAGCCGCCCGAGATTTCCTCCCAGACCGTCTTCTTCGCATCGAGCGCGTCGCGCGACTGGTCGACGTAGCCAAGCGCTACCGATTCGCCGATCTTGATCGCGCCCGAGCCCGGCTTCTCCTGGTCGGTGATCATGCGGAACAGCGTCGTCTTGCCCGCGCCGTTCGGGCCGATCACGCCGACGATGCCGCCGGGCGGCAACCTGAACGAGAGTTTGTCGATCAGCAACCGGTCGCCAAAACCCTTCGAGAGACTTTCGAAGTCGATGACGTTCTGCCCGAGCCGCTCGGCGACGGGGATGACGATCTGCGCGGTCGTCGGCGCCTTCTCGTTCTGCTTCTGGACCAGCTCCTCGTATTTGGCGATGCGCGCCTTCGATTTGGCCTGCCGCGCCTTTGGGGAAGCGGCGATCCACTCGCTTTCCTCGGCGAGCGCGCGCTGGCGAGCGATGTCCTCGCTTCTTTCCTGCTGAAGCCGCTTCTGCTTCTGCTTGAGCCAGGCGGAGTAGTTGCCCTCGTAGGGGATGCCCTTGCCGCGATCGAGCTCGAGGATCCAGCCGGTCACGTTGTCGAGGAAGTAGCGATCGTGGGTGACGATCAGGATCGCGCCGGGATAGTTGCGCAAGTGCCCTTCCAGCCAATTGACCGTCTCGGCGTCGAGATGGTTCGTCGGCTCGTCCAGCAGCAGCAGCTCCGGCTTTTCGAGCAAGAGCCTGCACAGCGCGACGCGGCGGCGCTCGCCGCCGGAGAGCGTGGCGACGTTGGAATCGTCGGGCGGGCAACCCAAGGCGTCCATCGCCTGCTCGACTTGGCTGTCGAGATCCCACAGCCCCTGGGACTCGATCTCATCCTGCAGCCGCGTCATCTCGTCCGCGGTCTCATCCGAATAGTTCATCGCGAGCTCGTTGTAGCGATCGAGAATCGCCTGCTTGGCTGCGACGCCCAGCATGACGTTGCCGCGCACGTCGAGCGAAGGATCGAGCGACGGCTCCTGCGGGAGATAGCCAACGCGTGCGCCCTCGGCGAGGAAGCCCTCGCCGACGAACTCCGTATCGATGCCGGCCATGATGCGCAGCAGCGTCGATTTGCCCGATCCGTTGACGCCGAGCACACCGATCTTGGCGTCGGGGTAGAAGGAGAGATGGATGTTCTCCAGCACTTTCTTGCCGCCGGGCCAGGTCTTGGAAAGGCCCTGCATGTGATAGATGAACTGGCGCGCGGCCATGAGAAGACGTCCTTGAATTTGGGGAATTTGGGTTGGCGGCGGTGGTAGCAGGGGCGGGCGGGGGTGACAAGGCGGGCGATTCGGGCGCGCGCCGCTCGCGGGAAAATGCAGGAGCCAGACGCCGGATCGGGAGTTGAGATTCTTTCCCCATTTTGTGGTTTTTCAAGGCAGCCAAGAAAATTTCCCACCCTCCCTGCATCCGCCGGGAGCTGCCCGCACCGCGGTCGCGAGCCGACTCGACGAAGCCGCCCCTCGCAGTCCCGTCATTGCGAGCGACAGCGAAGCAATCGTGCGTCCGTGAGGACGTCTTGTCAGCGGGGTGCGAGTCCCCGCCGCGTGGAGCCATACCATGC
>DASXYQ010000211.1:0-6423 GCA_036502445.1 Roseiarcus sp.
CCGACGCGATCTACGTCAACGCGGGCGCGACCTCGCCGCTCGAGGTTTGGCTCGACGCGCTCGCCCCCGGCGGACGCCTGCTGTTTCCCCTGACCGGCGAAGGCGGCGCGGGCGGCATGCTGCTCGTGACGCGACTGAAACCGCCTGGCTGGGCGGCGCGCGTCGTCTCGAGCGCGGCTTTCATCGACATGATCGGCGGGCGCGAGAGCAAGGCTGCCAAAGCCGTCCGCGCGGCGTTTCGAGGCGGCGGCGCGGGCGAAGTTCGCTCGCTCTGGCGCGACGATCGGCGGGAGACGCAGGACTGGCTGCGGGGCGAAGGCTGGCGGCTGTCGCGCGCGGAGCCGGGCGAGTAGTGCGATGGCTGCGCGAGCAGGACGAACGCCCGCTCTGACCGGCATTTTCTTTGATCGGGTTCGTGACATTCGTCGCCCGGGCGACCCATCAAATCCGCCCATGAGCCCCGCAGGCGTGAGGTCGGCAAAAGAACATATCCCATGGCGAAGCTTCGGTTGCGGCCTGCGGTTCACGTGGCCGGAGCTGTCTGGATTTCCGCATCGGCGGCGCATTCTGGGGTAATCGTTTCGCTGGTGGTCGGAGTCGGCAATCGGCGCCTGGAGACCCAAGCGCCGACTGCCCATTGCGGTATCACTTGCGGCCGCCATGCGAGGCTTCGCCGCCCTTGCGGCCGGCTTGGGACGCCCGTTCGGGATTGTTGGCGAAATTGCCGCCCGAGGCCTGACCACCCTTCTTGCCAGCCTCGGATGCGCGCGCGCGGTTGTTGGCGAAATTGCCGCCCGAGGCTTGGCCGCCCTTGCTTGCAATCTCACGCTGCTTCCCCTCATCCATCGAGGCGAAGCCGCGATTTGAAGTGTTTGCCATAATGTTGTCCCTTGTTTGATGACGTCCCTCTGGCCAATTAAACCCGGCACGACCGTCGAAGGTTCCCTGCAGCTCGCGCTGCCGTCAGGGCCAGTTCGTCAAAACGACCTCCGTCGATACGGCTTCGATCTGCTGACTGAAGCGATTTTCATACAGCGTCAGCAGCGCATCGTGGGTCTCGTCGGAAGAGCTGCAAAGCGCATCGGTGGCGAGAACCACGCGCAATCCCAAGTCGACGGCGCCGAGGACGGTGGCGAGCACGCACACGTCCGTCTCTCCGCCTGATATGACGACGGTGTCGATGGATTGCTGGCGAAGCCATGCGTGAAGCGCCGGCTCGCGCCAGGGCGAATAGACGTGTTTGTCGATGACGGCCGCCGGCGGAACGAACGGGGCCAGCTCCGGCGCCAGTTCGACCATCTCGCGCCCGATCCGTTCCAGCGTCATGTCAGCCCAGCGCTCGTAGTAGCGCTTCCACGTGCCGATCCCCTCGCCGGGTCGATCGGCGGGAATGAAACGAGTGAATACCGTCTTGTCGGGCTTGGCTTTGGCAATTTCGACGACGTTGGGTAGGACGCGTCGAAGCCATGGCGTCTTCCACGGGGTTTCCTCGGCGAATATCCGCTGCATGTCGACGCAGATATGGGCGCAGCGGGCGCCGAGGGCGCCATAAAGCAGTCTGTCGTGCTGGTTCGCCAATTTCGTCGTCCGCCGGGGAAAGAGCGACGTAAATGCGCGAAAGATGAGCGCGTTCCTTACCTCGGCTTCGTATCAGGCGGCTTTTCTGGCTATCCGCCCTCTCCGCCCGGCTTCTTCGGCCTCACGCGCTTCCGCGTCTGAACCTCGGCGCGCGGTCCTTCGACCAGTCGTACGACGGCGCCCCAGAGCGTGCGGACGTCCTGCTGGGTCAATTGCATGCGGTGGAAGATGTTGCGCAGGTTGCGCCGCATGCCCGGCTTCTTCGTCACCGGGCGAAAGAAGCCGGCCGCGTCGAGCTTCTCCTCGAGAAATTCGAAGAACGCGATCGCCATCTCGCGGTTCGCAGGCGGCGAGACCGCGCGCGTCACCGCGGGCGGCGGCGGGGCGTCGCCATGGGCGGATTTGAACCATTCGTAGCCGACCAGCAGCACCGCCTGGGCGAGATTGAGCGAGGCGTAGGCCGGATTGGCGGGGAAGCTCAGAATAGCGTCGGCGAGCGCCACCTCGTCGTTTTCGAGCCCGGTCCGCTCGGGGCCGAACAGCACGCCGCGCTTCTGGCCGGCGGCGGCGGTTGCGCCCATGCCGGCCGCCGGCGTCAGCACCTGCTTCATTTGGCCGCGCTCGCGAGCGGTCGACGCGTAGACGAATTGCAGATCGCCGACGGCGGCCTCGACGCTGTCGAAGACGCGCGCGGCGTCGAGCAGATGCGTCGCCCCCGCCGCGGCGGAATAGGCGATCTCGCGATATTCGTCGGTGCGCGGCCAGCCCGCCTTCGGGTTGACGAGCCGGAGATCGCCGAGCCCGAAATTGGCCATGGCGCGCGCGCACATGCCGATGTTCACCGCGAGCTGCGGCCGAACCAGAATGATCGCAGGTCCTCCGCCGAGCGGCGCCTTGGTCTTGTCCGTGCCCGCCCCGACCATGGCTGTGTTTGCCCCCATTCGGCCATGTCGTCGATTTGTCCCGGCGGCGCAAGGGTCGGGTTCCGCGAATGGCGCTGATTGCCGTTTCGCATGGCTCAGGCTGCGCTGCCGGGCGGAGCCGCCCGACCCGGTGATTTCTGGGCAAGGCGACGGCGCGGATCAGTCTAAATGCTTCATCGGGGCGACGAGATCGATGTGCGCCGATTTCCGTGTTCCGGTCGAAAAAAGCGGAATTGATTTTCTGCTTTCGTGAGTTCTCGAAAGTCACTGCACCCTCGGAAACCGCTGAGAAAATCCTTGCTTTTTCTGTTCGAGGAAATTTTGGGTGTTCAGAAATCGTACGCCGAAAGACCGAATGGCGCCGTCACCCAAGCCGCCGTTCGTTCGACGAGCTCAGCGTTCCGGGACCTCGGCCTCGGCCGCTGCCAAGGCCTGCGCCTCGACCAGTAGACCGCGACGTTCATAGCGGCCGCGAGTTCGGCTGAAGCGGACGACGACCGCGAAACGCGCGCTTTTCGCCTTGGCGCGTCGGGTGAGCAACGCATCTCCGGCGGGCAGGAACTCCAGGTCGTCGAGGCCGGCGCAGCGCAAGCAGGCAGGCCCCGGCTGTTCCATGATCAGGAGGTCGCCCGTACCGCCGCACCGATGGCAGGCCCATTCCCGGTTCAGCGGCTGGATCACCACCAGCTCCGGCGGCCGGCTCGCCTTCTCCGTCAGCCGCTCCCGTTTGCGCTCGGGCAGTTTGGGCGAAACCCAATGGGTGCGGTAGAGGCGTTCGGTCGCGGGATCCCCGCTCCGAGTGAAGCGCAAAGCCTGGCGTTGCGGCGTTCGCGCGACATACGCGGTCTCGCTCGCGAGCAGCCCCTTTCCCTCCGCCCAGGAGCGGAAGATCTCCATCGCTTCGGCGATGCGCGCCGGATTGGTTTGGATGGCATGCTCCAGGGTTTCGATCTGGCCCAGCCTCCAGCGCTTCTCGGTGTTGCCGTCGAGCCATCCGATGCCCATCAGCACGTCGATCGGCGCGACGTAGTTGTCGATCGCGAACGCGGTCTCCGCGGCTCTGGTCACCCGATCGGCGAGTGTTGGACGGTTCTTCGCATCCATGATCGAACGGCAACGACAGGTGGTGTCCACACGGCTTATCAAGGAGTTGGTCGAAGTGTCAATGGAATCGCCGCGGCGTCGGGGGACGCCGGCATTCAGGCCGCCGTCGCGCGCGAAGCCAAGAACCGCCGCGCGATCTCCCGCGCGATCAGTCCGCTCGAATCGATCGGCTCATAGGTAAACCGCTCGATCCTTCCCTCGAACCTTCTCGCGGCGCCGATCCGAACGAGCGCGTCGATCGTGCCCGCGCGCTTCTTCGATTCACCGCCCGATGGTTCGAATATATGGACCGGCGACCCGGTCGCCGTCGCCTCGCCGACCATGTTGGCGCTGTCGCCCGTCACCAGCACGGCGTCGGCGAGCGCAAGCAGCGCGAGATAGGGGTTTTCGCCCATGCCGTCCCAAACGAAGCCCGGCGCTGGGCCGAGCCCGACCCGAACCGCCTCGAGGAGCTCTGGCGGCGTGCGGCGCGAAGGAGTCGCCATCACGCTGAAGCCTTGGGCGACGATCGTGCGGATCGCCTCAGCCATCCGTCCGACGTCGGCCGGCGTGAAGCGCTGCGCGCCGTTGCGACCCCCGAGCACGACCGCGCAGCGCGGGCCGGGAAGCGAGGCGAGGCGACGGTCCGGCGCGGCGCGCGCCGCGGCGATGCGCGCCGGGGAGAAGGGGTGCGGCGAGGTCAAGGTCGTCACCACGTTGGCCCCGCGGAGCGAATCGTGTTCGGGCGCCCAGATCAAGTCCATTTCGGAACGCGCATGACGCGGATCCTGGAGAAAGATCGCGAACACGCGGCGCCCGCCTGCTCGCTTGAGCGCCCTCATGTACGGCACGGTCACGCGTCCGCTGGCTATCGCGATATCCGGCAGCGGATTCGGGAGGATCGACCCCGCGACGCCCGGCTTGTCCTTTGGATCGATTGGGCCATAGGGCGCCAGCCGCGCGAACAGCGCGCGCGGCTCGACGCGCCTCAGCTCAAACGGAGCGCCGAGCGCCTCGACGACGCCCAGCGCATTGACTTCGTGGCCGATCGTGCCCGAGCCCAGCACCAGGACGCGCAGGCCCTCCCCGAGCAGCGCGTCTGGCATGGCCTATCGAAGGCCCATCTTGCCTGGCAGAAAATTGGCGAAGCTCAACGCGAGGTTGGAAATCCTCGTATGTCCTGTGACGCCGCTCCCACTGTACTCGGCGGGGTAAGCGAACACCGTGCTAAAAAACGGATACGAAGCGATCTGCCGTCCGCCCGGACTGATGACGATGCCCGCGCCTTGGATAAAGTCAACGGCCTGAGTCGAGTTTGGGCCGCCGCCGCCGCTGCCTCCAGTTCCCAGCGTGACGAGGTCGATGCGCGCGAGCAGGATGGGGGCGCGGGAATCGTCCGGCGCCAGATAGGGCGCAAAGGCCTTGCGCAAGGCCTCGGGCAAGTCCCGCGCGATCCATTCCGCGGAGGTCGTATCGCCGCTCTCGCGCACGCCGGTGACGTCGACTTTGATCGCACGGAACCGAAGCCCGGAGGCCGCGGACTGTTCGCCATAAGCGAGGACCGGGAACGCGACCGCGGCGGTCAACGCCGCGATCACCGAGCGGCGGGATATGGGTAGTGAAGCCATCGCATCCTCTATATCAGCAAAGACGCTACGCCTTCAGGTCGGCCCATCTCGTCACGTGCTCTCAGGACTTGATCCGGGCCGATGTCTATGTGACAATCGGCGAAGGCGCCGGTGGAGCTGTCGATTGGTTTGCACTCAGCGCCCCGGCGCATCCGCGTTACCTGTAGACGATCTTGAGGATTTCGTAGCTCTTCCCCCCGCCGGGCGTGTTCACTTCGACGGTATCGCCGACTTTCTTGCCGATCAGCGCGCGCGCGGTCGGCGAAGTGACGGACACTTTGCCGGCCCTGACGTCGGCTTCCGACTCGCCGACGATCTGAAACGACTTCTCGGCCTCGGTGTCCTCGTCGATCAGCGTCACCGTGGCGCCGAACTTGATCGTCGAGCCCGATAGCTTGGATACGTCGATGACCTCGGCGCGCTGAAGCATGTCCTCGAGCTCGACGATGCGCCCTTCATTGTGGGATTGGGCTTCCTTGGCCGAATGGTATTCGGCATTTTCCGACAGGTCGCCGTGCGAGCGAGCTTCGGAAATAGCTTGGATGATGCGGGGGCGCTCGACTTGCTGACGCCGATTGAATTCGGCTTCCAGCGCGGCGTGACCCGCGATCGTGATCGGAAATCTGTCCATGGATGTCTGCCCTGCCGAATCAATACCATTCCCCGCGGCCGATGCCTGGCGGCGTCGGTCACGCGAAATAGTCTTGCAACGCTCTCACTTCAAGATCGCCCGCCGAATAGGCCTTGATGCCCTCGACCGCCGCGATCGCGCCTGAAAGTGTGGTATAATAGGGCGTTTTTTGCAAGAGGGCGGCGCGGCGCAGCGGCTTCGAGTCGGCCAGGGAAGTCGCCCCCTCGGTGGTGTTGAACACCAGCTGCACGCTGCCGTTGCGCACGGCGTCGGCCGCATGCGGGCGGCCCTCCGACACCTTGTTGACTTTCGTGGCCGGCAGCCCCTGCGCTACCAGATAGCGTTGGGTGCCGGTCGTCGCGGTGATCTTGAAGCCCAGTTCGTGCAGACTTCGCAGCGATGCGACGACGCCCGGCTTGTCGGCGTCGCGCAGCGAAACAAAAACCGTCCCCGCGCGCGGCACGTGAGCGCCGGCGCCGAGCTGGCTCTTGGCGAAGGCCATGTCGAAGTTGCGGTCGATGCCCATGACCTCCCCGGTCGATCGCATTTCCGGGCCGAGCACCGTATCGACGCCGGGAAA
>DASXYQ010000212.1:0-2183 GCA_036502445.1 Roseiarcus sp.
CGTGCCCGCCATACTGCGTGACCGAGTTTGAAGCCTGGTCGAGATAGTCGCCAACCAGCTCACGCCAGTCTTCGACTTCCATCTCCGACGCAATGCTGGTCGAACCTACGAGATCGCAGAACATGACCGTGATCGGCCGGCGCTCGGCGTCGTCCTTCGTGCGAGGCGAAAGAGGGGCAGGCGTGGCGCCAAGCGCAGCAATCGCGTCAAGCAGTTTGCGCCGATGACCAACCGCCGCGACGCCGATCTCCTTGAGATCGTCGCCATTCAGCAGCGGCAGCACTTCAGCATCAATCGCGTTGTCGCGAAACGCCGGTGCATATTGCCCCAGTCCTAGGCGTTCCAGCCAGCCTTCGACGTCCATTCGATCCTCATCGGATGCTTATTTGTCAAACGCCGACGCCTAGCCCGGATATCTCAAAGCATCCCAGTGCATCGGGCCGCCTGATTGGGCTAAAGTTGTTTTGCGAGAACGACTTACCCCGATTCGGAGAAGCGGCCCGATGCAGACGCAGTGTAGCGCAGAACCGAGTCGGTTTGCACCTGTCGAAGGACGCCCTGTCATCGCCGAGTTCGACGGCGGCGTGCTGACCTCGGACGCGGGAGGGCTGCTGCTGGGGGCGGCCGACCGGGCGATCAATCTTGTGGGACGATTGGCGGCATGCTTCCGCGACGCTCGCGATCCCCGATTTATCGAGCACTCTGTCGCTGCCTTGGTCGGGCAGCGCGTGTATGGCATTGCGCTCGGCTACGAAGATCTCGTCGATCACGACGAGCTTCGCCACGATCCGGTGCTGGCGGTGTTGGCGGGCAAGCTCGAAGCCCGGCGTGAGGACTGCGCCCCGGTGGCCGGCAAGTCGACGCTGAACCGGCTCGAACTGTCGCGCGACACGCCGACCAAATATCACAAGATCGCCCAGATCCCTGACGCTATCGAGCGTCTGTTCGTCGACCTGTTCCTGGAGGCGCACGCCAAAGCTCCCAAACAAATCATCCTCGACCTCGACGCTACCGACGACCCGCTGCACGGGCGGCAGGAGGGCCGCTTCTTCCATGGCTACTACGATTGTTATTGCTACCTGCCGCTGTACGTGTTCTGCGGCCGGCACTTGCTGGCGGCCAAGTTGAGGCGGTCCAACATCGACGCCAGCGCCGGCGCGGCGCAGGAGATCGCCCGCATCGTCGCCCAAATCCGCGCCCGCTGGCCGAGAGTGCGCATTCTGTTGCGCGCCGATTCCGGCTTCGCGCGCGAGGCGCTGATGGATTGGTGCGAACAGAACCGCGTCGACTTCGTGTTCGGGCTGGCTCGCAATGCGCGGCTCGTCGACGAGATCTGTGTCGAACTGGCCAATGCCGAGGAGGAGGCGTCGCGAACGGGCCGGCCGGCGCGGCGCTTCAAGGACTTCTCCTACCAAACGCTCGACTCCTGGTCGCGGCGCCGGCGCGTCGTAGCCAAGGCGGAATGGACCGGCGGCCAAGCCAATCCCCGCTTCCTCGTGACCTCGTTGCGCCGCGCAGAGACGCCGGCGCGCCCGCTCTACGAAGACGTCTATTGCGCGCGCGGGGAGATGGAGAACCGCCTGAAGGAATGTCAGGGCGACTTGTTCGCCGACCGAACCTCCGCCGCGACGATGCGCGCCAACCAACTGCGGCTCTGGTTCGCTTCGTTCGCCTACGTTCTCTTATGCGCGGTCAGACGCATCGGCCTCGCTCACACACAATTCGCCGACGCGACCTGCGGCACGATCCGATTGAAGCTGATGAAGCTGGCCGGGTTGGTCAAGGCGAGCGCGCGGCGCATCAAATTCTCGTTTCCCTCCGCCTGCCCCTACGCCAACGAATGGCGCCTGGCCGCTGCGCGGCTTTCCCGCGCGGGTCCCGCCTGACGCGTCGCCGCGACGCCCACCCAAAGCGGCGCCCACCCCGACACCCACCGGAGACCCCAGACATCCCCCGAGCCGACCACTGCGCAAAGGCGCAACGGGCCGGCTCGTCCAGATAACATTCACATACCGGCTTACCCCGACGAAGCCGAAACGAGGCGTGGCGTTTGAGAAAAGCGGGCTAGCGACGACACGGACATCATCCTGCCCTTCTCCATCACCGTGCGCCATTCGACCTGATGCGGCGATGACTGACCCCGGCTCACCGCGTTTCGGCGGGCCGAGCGCTAGCGCGCCGAG
>DASXYQ010000213.1:0-17773 GCA_036502445.1 Roseiarcus sp.
GTTGGCGCGATCGTCGCCGAGGTCACCAAGAGCGAGGACGGCGGACTGGGCGCGCGTCTGCTCGCGGGCTCCTATTACGGGCAGACCGTGCAGATCTGGGCGACGTTGTTTGTTGCCGCTGCCCTGTCGGGCGCGCTGGTCGGAATCATCGGCCTGATCGGGCGTCTGACGCTCAGCAGGATGGCGTTTCCGTCATGAACTCGCGCGCGCTCGCCGATCTGGCGCCGCCGCTGATCTTTGGCGTAATCCTGCTCGCATTCTGGGAGGCGGCGGTTCGGCTGGGCGGCGTTCCCCCGATCATCCTGCCGGCGCCTTCGGCGATCGGGCTACGCCTCTTCACCTCGATTCCGACGTTGGCCGCCGATTTCCTGCAAACCATTCGCGGCGTGCTGGCGGGTTACGTCATCGGCTGCGCCTCGGGGATGGCGGTCGCCATTCTGATCGACCGCTCGCCATTCCTGCAACGCGGCCTGTTGCCGCTGGGCAATCTCGTCTCGGCGCTGCCGATCGTCGGCGTCGCCCCGATCATGGTGATGTGGTTCGGATTCGACTGGCAGTCGAAGGCCGCCGTGGTCGTGATCATGACCTTCTTCCCGATGCTGGTGAACGCCGCGGCGGGGCTCTCCAGCGCCGGCGCGATGGAGCGCGACCTGATGCGGACCTACGCCGCCGACTATTGGCAAACGCTGATGAAGTTGCGTCTGCCCGCCGCCTTGCCGTTCATCTTCAATGCGCTCAAGATCAATACGACCTTGGCGATGATCGGGGCGATCGTCGCCGAGTTCTTCGGCACGCCGACGGTCGGCATGGGTTTTCGCATCTCGACCGAGGTCGGGCACTTGAGCATCGACATGGTATGGGCGACGATCGTCGTGGCCGCGATCACGGGCTCGGCTTTCTATGCGATAGTGGCGATAATCGAACGCCGCGCGACGTTCTGGCACGCCTCATATCGCGCGAGGTAAGGTTCTTGTGAGGAGGAAAAGTCGATGAAAAAACTATGCTGGGGACTTTTGGGGACGGCGGCGTTGTTCGCCGCCGGCGCCGCGCAGGCCGCGGACAAGGTGACGCTCCAACTCAAGTGGGTCACGCAGGCGCAATTCGCCGGTTATTACGTCGCCAAGGACAAGGGCTACTACAAGGACGAAAACCTCGACGTCACGATCAAGCCGGGCGGCCCGGACGTCGCGCCCGAGCAGGTGCTGGCGGGCGGCGGCGCTGATGTCGTCGTCGACTGGATGCCGGCGGCGCTCGCCGCGCGCGAAAAGGGCGAGCCGATGGTCAATATCGCTCAGCCGTTCAAGCACTCCGGCTTGGAGCTCACCTGCCGCGCCGACACCGGCATCAAGGCCCCGGCCGACCTCAAGGGCCGCACGCTCGGGGTCTGGTTCTACGGCAACGAATATCCGTTCTTGAACTGGATGGGCAAGCTCGGCTTCAAGACCGACGGCTCGCCGGGCGGCGTGAAGGTGCTGAAGCAGGGCTTCAACGTCGATCCGCTGCTGCAGAAGCAGGCCGACTGCATCTCGACCATGACCTACAACGAATATTTGCAGGTGATCGACGCCGGCTACAAGCCCAGTCAGCTCGTCGTGTTCAAATACGAGGACCAGGGCGTCGCGACGCTCGAGGACGGCCTCTATGTCATAGAAGACAAGCTGAAGGACCCGGCCTTCGTCGACAAGATGGCGCGTTTCGTCAAGGCTTCGATGAAGGGTTGGGCCTGGGCTCGCGACAACAGCGACGCGGCGGCCAAGATCGTGCTCGACAACGACGCCACCGGCGCCCAGACCGAGCACCACCAGAAGCAGATGATGGGCGAGATCAACAAGCTCACCGAGGGTTCGGATGGCAGGCTCGACAAGGCCGACTACGAGCGCACGGTCAAGACGCTGCTGACTGGCGGCTCCGACCCCGTCATCTCGAAGGAACCCACCGGCGCATACACCGCCGTCGTCACCGACAAGGCGCTGGCGAAGTAAGGGCATCTGAAATGCGCGGCGCCGAGAGGCGTCGCGCGGCTTCAGCGCGATGACGAGACGCGACCGGCGCGGCGGCAGGCAGCAAAGGCGGCGGAATAGAGACGGGCTCCAAGCTTTCCTGCAAGCTTTTCCAAATCTAAGCTGTTTTTGTCCAAGCTTTTCCAAACAAAGCTTTGGCCGTTTTGTGGGTTTTCAAGGGGTTACAAGGCCTCCAAACCACAAAGTTCAGTTTCCAAATTTTTCGTCGCGCCCGCCTTCTTTCGGCCCGATTCCAGACGCCGCCAGGCCGCATTTCGCCCCCCTCGCGACTTTAGGGTCCGAGGACGGAGAGCGGTTCGCTTTGGGTCAGTGGAGGCGTTCACGGCGGAGAAGCGTTCCGGATTGGAAGAATTTTGAACCTAGCACAAGTTTCCGGTTTTAGGAAATTGCTGTCCGTCATTTTTGCCAACATTGATTTCGTACAGGCGCAACGAGCAAATTCGGTGGATGTCGACTTGGGTTTTCGGCCGCTCCGGCACTGATCGAGGCATATCGGTGCGGACGTTATTTCGAGTTGGAGCGGCGCCCGATCTTGGACGACGCCCAAGATTTGGTGAGTCGACGAGACCCACGGGCTCCAACCGTCATTGCGAGCAAAGCGAAGCAATCCACGTTTCCGCTGCCGCGCCGCCAGCCGATTTGGCAGCGCCTAGTCTGCCGAGCTGCCGAGGCCGCAAGGCCTTGAAACATTGACTACACGACCGGTTCTTGGAGTTCGTCAGGGGACCATCGCTGGCTGGATTGCTTCGCTGCGCTCGCAATGACGGGGCCCCGCCCGGCGCCGCGCGGGCGGTGCATCGCGCCGACCGCGTGGATGCCAAAAAGCCGGTGAGCGGACGGGGTCAAGGTCGAAGCCGCCGAAGGCGGGGCGCGGCGCCAGCCTTGAGCCCGGCCGAGCACCGGGCTACCTCAAACTGTTGCTTCCCCCGCAACGGGAGAAGGGATTCCCCGAGAGCCGCGCCATGACCGCAAATTCACGCATCGACAACGCCCGCACCATCCGCGCTCCGCACGGCTCGACGCTGGCGGCCAAGTCTTGGCTGACCGAAGCGCCGATGCGCATGCTGATGAACAATCTCGATCCCGACGTCGCGGAGCGGCCCAGCGAACTCGTCGTCTACGGCGGCATCGGCCGCGCCGCGCGCGACTGGAACGCGTTCGACCAGATCGTCGCGACGCTCAAGCGGCTGGAAGGCGACCAGACGCTCTTGGTGCAATCGGGCAAACCGGTTGGTGTTTTCACCACCCATCCGGACGCGCCGCGAGTGCTGATCGCCAATTCCAACCTCGTGCCGCATTGGGCGACCTGGGAGCATTTCAACGAGCTCGATCGCAAGGGCCTGATGATGTACGGCCAGATGACGGCGGGCTCCTGGATCTACATCGGCAGCCAAGGCATCGTGCAGGGCACCTACGAAACCTTCGTCGAACTCGGCCGCCAGCACTATGGTGGCGACCTTTCTGGGCGCTGGATTCTGACGGCGGGCCTGGGCGGCATGGGCGGCGCGCAGCCGCTCGCGGCGACGATGGCCGGCGCCTCGTGCCTCGCCGTCGAATGCCAGCCGAGCCGCATCGAGATGCGGCTGCGCACCGGCTATCTCGACCGCCAGGCCGCCACGATCGACGAGGCGCTGGCGATCCTCGACAAGGCCAAGCACGAGGGCAAGCCGGTTTCGGTCGGCCTGCTCGGCAATGCTGCCGACGTCTTTCCCGAACTGCTGCGCCGCGGCGTACGGCCCGACGCCGTGACCGACCAGACCTCCGCGCATGATCCGATCAACGGCTATCTCCCGCGCGGCTGGACGCTCGCGCAATGGCAGGAGCGCCGTGAGCGCGACCCCAAGGCGGTCGACAAGGCCGCGCGCGCCTCGATGGCCGTGCATGTGCGCGCGATGCTCGATTTCCACCGCGCCGGCGTTCCCACCGTCGACTATGGCAACAACATCCGCCAGATGGCGAAGGAGGAGGGCGTCGCCGACGCGTTCGACTTTCCCGGCTTCGTGCCCGCCTATATCCGCCCGCTGTTCTGTCGCGGGATCGGCCCGTTCCGCTGGGCGGCGCTGTCGGGCGATCCCGAAGACATTTTCCGAACCGACGCCAAGGTCAAGGAGCTGATGCCGGACGACAGGCATCTGCACAACTGGCTCGAAATGGCGCGCGCGCGCATCCGTTTCCAGGGCCTGCCGGCGCGCATCTGCTGGGTCGGGCTCGGCGACCGGCATCGGCTCGGGCTGGCGTTCAACGCGATGGTCGCCTCGGGCGAGCTGAAGGCGCCGGTCGTGATCGGCCGCGATCATCTCGACTCGGGCTCCGTCGCCTCGCCCAACCGCGAAACCGAGGGGATGCGCGACGGTTCGGACGCCATCTCCGATTGGCCGCTGCTCAATGCGCTGCTGAATTGCGCATCGGGCGCGACCTGGGTCTCGCTGCATCACGGCGGGGGCGTCGGCATGGGCTTTTCGCAGCACGCCGGCATGGTCGTCGTTTGCGACGGCACGCCGGAAGCCGCCAAGCGCATCGGCCGCGTGCTGTGGAACGACCCGGCGAGCGGCGTCATGCGCCACGCCGACGCCGGCTATCCCGCGGCCATCGACTGCGCGCGCACCAACGAGCTGGATCTGCCGGGCATTCTCGGATGAGCGCGACCGCGGTCCGCGTCGGTCTCAACCAGACATCGGGATGGCGAAACCGCCGCCGCAGCCGGCAGCGCGGTTGCTGCTGAAAGTCATCGACTTATGGCCGGCGTTTTGGCCGGAGGAGGCGCTTGCGCGTCACGGTCGCGGCGCGTCGGAGGATATGTACAGTGTACGCCCGTTCGACCGCGCGCGCGGCTCGGCCGCCAGCTCCATCGCCCAATAGACGCCGTAATGGGTGCGGGGATCCTTCGCGATCGCGATCCCGAGTCGCGTCGCTTTCGGCATCAGAAGGTTGGCGTTGTGTTCGGGCGAGTTCCGCCAGCCGGTCATCGCCTCCTCGAGTGAATAATGGCCGGCGCCGAGATTTTCGCCGGCCTCCGCCGTCTCGACGCCGGAAGCTGTGAGGCGCGAGGTGAAACTTCCAGCGACCTCGTGGGACAATTTGTTGCCCGCGACCATCGCGTCCGCCTGGCGCTGCGCCATAGCCGTCAACTCCGGATCGAGCCGCGTCGCCCCGAGGCCATGGCTGGCCCGATAGGCGTTGAGCGCCGCGGCCGCGGCGGACGGATCGAGATGGACGGCGGCGACTTCGCGCGTCGCGTACGGAGCGACCGGGCCGGTGTCCACGGCGTCGCCGACGCATCCCGCGAGGGCAAGAGATAGGAACAGCGCTACGAGACTACTGCGACGCATGGACGGCCTTCCTGACAACTGCGGAATTTAGCAGTTTATACGAGTCGCGTTAATGAAAAATCGCTGCGATGGGGAGACCGACTTGACCTTCCGATGTATCGTAGTACGATACATTTACTGAAGAGGCCGGCGGTGATCCTGTCTTTCAAAGACAAGCGGACACAGGCCGTCGCCGAAGGAAGAGCCTCGAAGGGCTTTCCCGCCGGACTCGTAAGAGGGGCCCAGCGAAAACTTGCGATGTTGAATGCGGCGTGTCGGCTGGATGACTTAAAGTCTCCACCAGGCAACAACCTACACGCTCTTTCCGCAGATAGGAAAGGGCAACATGCACTACGGATCAATGACCAGTTCCGCCTTTGCTTTCGATGGACCGAGGGCGGCGCCGAGGACGTCGAAATCGCCGACTACCACTAGGAACCCATCACATGACGCGTTCGATCAATCCTCCCGTACATCCCGGCGAAATTTTGCGCGAGGAGTTTCTTGTTCCGCTCGGCATGAGCGCGGGCGCGCTAGCGAAGCGTATCCATGTACCGCGCACCCGCATCGAGCGTCTGGTAGCCGAATCCAGTCCAATCACGCCCGACACGGCGCTGCGGCTCGGAAAGGTCTTCGCGACCTCGCCGGAGTTTTGGATGAATTTGCAGACGGCGTTTGATTTGACGGCGCGGTCGCAGGCGATGAAGGACGAAATCGCCGCGATCGAGGAAATGCGGGCCGCCTGACGGCTGGCTCAAACCGTTTCCCCGCGGAGCATCCCGCCTCACCCCAAATTCAGCTCCTTGAAAAAGTCATTGCCCTTGTCGTCGATCACGATGAACGCGGGGAAATCCTCGACCTCGATGCGCCAGATCGCCTCCATGCCAAGTTCGGGATATTCGAGCGCCTCGACCTTCTTGATGCAGTCCTGCGCGAGCCGCGCCGCCGGGCCGCCGATCGAGCCGAGGTAGAAACCGCCGTGTTCGGCGCAGGCCTTGCGCACCTGAGCCGAACGGTTGCCCTTGGCGAGCATCACCATCGAGCCGCCCGCGGCCTGGAACTGATCGACGAAGGAATCCATCCGCCCCGCCGTCGTCGGCCCGAACGAGCCCGAGGCGTAACCCGCCGGCGTCTTCGCGGGGCCGGCGTAGTAGACGGGATGGTTCTCGAAATAGTCGGGCATCGGCTCGCCCCGGTCGAGCCGTTCGCGGATCTTGGCGTGCGCGGCGTCGCGGGCGACGATCATCGGGCCGGTCAGCGCCAGACGCGTGCGGATGGGATGTCGGCTCAGCTCGGCGAGGATATCTTTCATCGGCCCGGAGAGGTCGATGCGCACCACCGGACCGCCGAGTTTCGTCTCATCCACGACGGGAAGGAAATGGGCGGGGTCGTGCTCCAGCTCTTCGAGGAATACGCCCTCGCGGGTGATCTTGCCCAACGCCTGCCGGTCCGCCGAGCAGGACACCCCGAGGCCGATCGGCAGCGAGGCGCCATGCCGGGGAAGCCGGATCACGCGCACGTCGTGGCAGAAATATTTGCCGCCGAATTGCGCGCCGACGCCGAGTTGCTGCGTCAGCCGATGAATTTCCTGCTCGAGCGCGAGATCGCGAAACGCATGTCCGTCGGGCCCTCCCGAGGTGGGCAGCGCGTCGAGATATTTCGTCGAGGCGAGCTTCACCGTCTTCAGCGTCAGCTCCGCGCTCGTGCCGCCGATGACGATCGCGAGATGATAGGGCGGGCAGGCCGCCGTGCCGAGGGTGAGTATCTTTTCCTTCAGGAACGCGATCAGGCGATCGTGCGTCAGGATCGAAGGCGTCGCCTGATAGAGGAAGCTCTTGTTGGCGGAGCCGCCGCCCTTGGCGATGAACAGGAATTTGTACGCGTCCTCGCCCTCGGCGGAAATCTCGATCTGCGCGGGCAGATTGTCGCCGGTGTTCTTCTCCTCGAACATCGAAAGCGGCGCGACCTGGCTGTAGCGCAGGTTCTTCTTCTCGTAGGCGCTGCGGATCCCCGCCGCGATGGCGGATTCGTCGCCGCCTTCCGTCCAGACGAGCCGGCCCTTCTTGGCGACGACGATCGCGGTTCCCGTGTCCTGGCACATCGGCAGCACGCCGCCGGCGGCGATGTTGGCGTTCTTCAAGAGATCATAGGCGACGAACTTGTCGTTGGCGGTCGCTTCCGGATCGTCGAGAATCTCGGCGAGCTGCCTGAGATGGCCGGGGCGCAGCAGATGGTTGATGTCGATCATCGCCTGTTCGCTCAAGGCGCGCAGCGCCTCCGCGTCCACCACGAGGATTTCGCGCCCCAGCGCTTGCTCGACGCGCACGCCGTCCGACGAGAGCTTGCGGTAGGGCGTCGCGTCCGGGCCCAGCTGAAAGAGAGCGTGATGATCCTGGCTCATGCGGCTCGGCTTCCCGACTCCTTCTGCGCTCCGGCGTTCACGCCTTCACGCGCGCGCTTCCAAACGCGACAGTTTCGGCGAGCGCCGTGATGCGGCGGGCGATCGCCAGAGTGCGTTCGGCCAGCTCGGCATGCAACCGTTCGACCATCCGTCCGTTCAGCTGGATCACGCCTTTGCCGGCATTCTCGGGGAGTGCGAAGGCTTCGATGATCGCGCGCGCGCTTTCCACCTCGGCTGCGCTCGGCGCGAAAACCTCATTGCAGATTTCGATCTGGCTGGGGTGGATGAGCGTCTTGCCATCGAGGCCCATTTCGCGGCCCTGTTCGCATTCGTCGCGGAAGCCGTCGAGATCTCCGATGTCGTTGTAGACGCCGTCGAGAATGTCGCAGCCGTGCGCGCGCGCCGCCGCCACGCAGAGCGCGAGCCAGGTAGAAAAAGTCGCGCGGCCGGGGGTGAGCCGCGCGCGCGTCTCCTTGGCCAGGTCGTTGAGACCCATCACCAGCACTTCCAGGCGCGCGCTCGGATCGGCCGCCGTCGCCGCGATCGAACCGGCGCTCAAGATCGCCATCGGCGTTTCCATCATCGCCCAGAGGCGGGTCTTCTCCGGCGCGCGGGCGTCGCTGAGGGCGCGCGCCGCCAGCATGATTCCGCCGGGACCGTCGATCTTGGGGAGCAGAATCGCATCCGGCGCGGCGGAAATCGCCGCCGCCAAGTCCTCTTCGCCCCACGGGGTGTGAGCGCCGTTCACGCGGACGACGACCTCGCGCGCCCCGAAGCCGCCCTCGCGCACCGCCTCCATGACCTGCGCCCGCGCGGCGACCTTGGCGTCGGGGGCGACCGAATCCTCGAGGTCGAGGATCACGGCGTCGGCAGGGAGCCCGCGCGCCTTGGCGAGCGCCTTCGCGTTGGAACCGGGCATATAGAGCACGCTGCGACGCGGCCGAGCGATCATGACAATCTCCTGACGACGATCCTTAATAGATTGTGCGCCGCAATATCGCTAGAGGCCCCCGCGTCGTACGGGCCTGCGACTTAGGGCGAAGGGGTTCGGTGACGCCGTAGAAGGCCGCCCCGCGCGATCGGCAGCCTCGACACTGGCGAGAGTAGAGGTATAGTCATGATGGTCATCTAGGTCTCGGAGGGTACGTCATGTCGGCCGTCGACAAAGGAGTCTGGACGCTCGCCAACGCGAAAGCTCGGCTTTCCGAAGTCGTAGAGAAGGCGTCTCGGGAAGGTCCGCAGACCATCACTCGCAACGGCAAGGAGACAGCCGTGGTTGTTTCCTTCGAGGAATGGTCTCGGAAGACTTCGCGGAAGGGAACGCTCGCGGAATTTCTGCTGGCCTCGCCGTTGCGCGGCGCAGACCTCGACCTCGATCGGATCGCAGGTAAGCCGCGCGATCTGGATCTTTGAGATTCTTGCTTGAGCTTCGCGCCGGACAGTACGAGCGCTCTCGCGGACAATGCCCTCACCGCGCGAGCCAACGCGCGAAGCGGCGGGTCGCCTCGGCCATTTCATTGGGCGCGCGCGCGAAACATATGCGCAGATAGCCCTCGCCGCCGCGACCGAAAGCCGCGCCCGGCGCCACGCCGATCCCGGCCTCGTCCACTAGGCGAAGCGCGAGCCGGCGCGAATCCGTCTCTCCTTCGACAGCGCCGAAGAGATAGAAGGCGGCCTCGGGACGCGCGAAGCGAACGCGCCCGGTCGCCGCGAGGCCGTCGGCGACGACGTCGCGCGAGGCGCGCAGGCTCGTCAGAAATTCGCTGAGGAAGGCCTCCCCGCCCTCCAGCGCCGCGACCGCCGCGCGCTGCGCGGGGACCGCGACGCCCGAAGTGGAATATTGCACGAGATTTTCGATCGTCGGGCCTAAGGCCGGCGGCGCCTCCAGCCAACCGATCCGCCAACCCGTCATCGCCCAGTTCTTCGAGAAGGTCTGCACGAACAGGATCTTGTCGTCGGCCCGCATGATGTCGTGAAACGAGGGCGCGCGCCGGCCGTCGAAAGTCAGACGTCCGTAGATTTCGTCGGCGACGATCCAGAGACCGCGTGCGCGCGCCAGATCGAGGACCGCGACCAGCTCCGCTTCGGTCGCAACGTAGCCGGTGGGATTGGCCGGCGAATTGAACAGGATCGCGCGCGTCGCCGGGGTTACCGCGGCCGCCAGGCGCTCCGGATCGAGCCGCCAAGTCTCGCCGCGGTCGAGCGGCACGTAGCACGCCCGCGCGCCGTTGGCGGTGAGCGCGCCGGCGAAATTGGGCCACGCGGGCGACGGGACCAGCGCCTCCTCGCCCGGCCCGACGGTCATGCGTAGGGCGATATCCAGCGCATGCATTCCGCCGACCGTCACGAAAAAACGCTCGGGCGAATAGTCGCCGCCGCCCGGCGCGGCGCCATAGACGCGGGTCATATAGCTGGCGATCGCTTGGCGCAGTTCGGGAATGCCGGCCTGGTGGGTGTAGAAGGTCTCGCCGCGATCGAGCGAGGCCTTGGCCGCCGCGATGATGAACTCCGGCGTCGGCAAGTCGCCTTCCCCGACCCAGAGCGGAATCAGACCCTGGCGATTGCGCCCATAATCGAACACCTCGACGATGCCGCTGAGTTCGATGGCGCGCGCGGCGGGCTGAATTTCCTCCAGCCAATCGCGAGGCGATGGCGATTTCGCGGAGACGATCGGGTCCATCGCCGCGTCATGAACGAGAGGAGGCGCGGCCGCAAGAGGCCAAGCGCCGTCGACCCGAAAATCGCGGCGCCGAGCCCGCGCGCTCCCCTCGGACCGCTTCGGAATTAGCGTCGGGCGAGCGAGTCGCGAATTTGCGTGAGCAGAACGACTTCATCGCTCGGCGGCGGCGGGCGCGGGCCTGTTCAGCATGTTGATCGCCTTGACGACGAGGAAGAGAACGAAGGCGATGATGAGAAAATTGACCGCGACGGTGATGAAATTGCCGTAGGCGAAGACCGGGCCCTGCTTTTTCGCATCGGCGAGGTTGCTGGCGACGACTTTCGAGGAGAGGCCGAAGAAATAGTTGGAAAAATCCGCGCCTCCGGTGGCGCCGATGAACGGCATGATGATGTCGTTGACGAGCGAATCGACGATCCTTCCGAACGCCGCGCCGATGATCACGCCGATGGCGAGATCGACGACGTTTCCCCTCATCGCGAATTCCTTGAACTCCTTCAGCATTGGCGTCCCTCCGTTACCGCGTCGAATAACGATGTCGGAATATTCCCCCCTTCGAACGCGGAGAGCTTTAGTAGAGGGCCTACGGAAACCAAAGGGAGTCGGCGCGCAGGTTCGATATCGATCGGCGCAGTAGCCTCGCCCGAGTTGGATTTTCGGGGAGGCATGTTATATCAGCGCAATGACAAAGGATAGGCGACAATCACACCCGCAGGCGCCGGCACCCCGCCCCGAACCGTTGACCAGCTATGAAGAGCTGCCGATCGTGACCGAGGCCGCACGTGCGGAACTGCTCGCCTCTCTTGAAAAGGAAAAGGAAGACTTGAAGGCCGGACGCGTCAAGCGAATGAGCGTCGCGGAATTCAGAGAGGAAATCCGGTCGGACTTTGAGAGGATTACGGGCTACAAAATCTTGTGAGCCGGGTATACTCCCTTCATCAGTTTCCTCAGTTCGTAGAGGATTATCGAGAGTATTTTTCGTACCTGCGAGAATTCGACGAAGCACTTGCTGTCAAACATTACCGACGATTCGAAAATGCGCTTCTCGAGATATTCGCCGGGAACCCGTACCGTTACGCTTACTTCTATCGATGGCGATGGAATCTCGATGCACCGATTTTGGGATTGCGCGCGAGAACCGGGAACGCACGAACTGAAGTGAAAGTCTGTCTCACGTTTCGGCGAACCCAAGGCGTTCGCCGGGCGCGACGACGAAACGCGGAACGAGGGTACGTCGAATCGACCTCAATTCGAAGTCTCGGCGCCCTTGTGCTGCAGGTCCTCGGCGCGCTTGCGCAACAGCGCCGCGCGCGCCTCGGTCATTCGATCTTCGCAGAATCCGTGCCGAGCCTCCGCTGCGTAATCGCGGCAGACCTCGTCTCGATGAGAGGCGAAATCGGTCTGCTCGCGGGTCAGCGTCGCGCTCGACACCTTGTCTCGCTCCTGCATGAATCGCAAGATTCGGGTTATCGAGGCGTCAGCGCTCCTCCGCGCTTTCGCGATGGCTTTGGCTTCGTTCTCGAGCGTGGCGCCGTCGGGGCCCCAAAGTCCGCTGGGGCTCGCCTGGCAATCGGCGGCCTGAAACACGCAGGTGGTCGTCTGTGCTGGCACCAGCACCGCGCCGTCGAGCACGTCGAAAGTAAAGGGACAGGCCGGGATATCGGCGGAATAGCGCTCCAACCCGTCCGGAGCGCCCTGACTCTTGGCCTCGATCGGCGTCTCCGCGACGATGTCGATGCGACACTTCTGTTTGGGATCGGAGACGACCTCTCCGGGCAGAGTGAACTTGTCGATATGAAGCGTCTGGTCGGCGCTGGAGAAAAGCAATTGCCCGTCGAGGCCGTTCTGCAGCAGCGGCCGCCCGACAATCGATTCGGCGCCCGGCGTCGCGAGCGGGGAAAGCTTGCCTAGAGAAGTCCTGTGCGCTTTTTTCTTGTGCGCCGGCTTGGAGTCGGCATCCGCCGGCGTCGATTCGGTCGCGCCGGGCAACGCCAGCTGGGCCTGGGCGACGCCGCATCCCAATGCCGCCACGGCAAAAACAACAAGGAATGGCTTCATCGCGCGAGCTATAGGACGCGGGGCAAAAAAGGGGAAGCCGTCCCGCGCTGGGCGGCAGACGGGAAACATGAGAATTGGGCATTTTTCTAGCCTCGCACGGGCGGTCCCGCGCCTTGCACCCCCGGGAACCCCCACTTATATACGCGCAACCTGAGCAGGTCTGGGACGGACTGGTCTCGCCTGCGGAGTTTGAAACTGAGCATCGGGGACCGGAGAATCGCCGGAGGCTGGTTCCAGCCAGAGGCAGTTTCTCCAAGGCCGGGCCGCTTCGGGGCCTCGCGGTCTCGCGAAAGATACGGGGAAAGAGAGCATGGCTAAAGTTATCGGCATCGACCTTGGAACCACGAATTCCTGCGTGGCCGTCATGGAGGGCGCGACGCCCAAGGTCATCGAGAATTCCGAGGGGTCGCGCACCACCCCTTCCATCGTGGCGTTCACGGACGATGGAGAGCGGTTGGTAGGCCAGCCCGCCAAACGCCAGGGCGTCACCAATCCGGAGCGCACGTTCTTCGCCATCAAGCGCCTGATCGGACGCTCGTTCGACGATCCGATGACCAAGAAGGACATGGGCCTCGTCCCTTATAAGATCATCAAGGCGGCGAACGGCGACGCCTGGGTCACCGCCGACGGCAAGCAATATTCGCCCTCTCAGATTTCCGCCTTCATTCTGCAGAAGATGAAAGAGACGGCCGAGGCGCATCTGGGCGGCCCGGTGACGCAGGCCGTGATCACGGTTCCCGCCTATTTCAACGACGCTCAGCGTCAGGCGACCAAGGACGCAGGCAAGATCGCCGGGCTCGAGGTGCTGCGCATCATCAACGAGCCGACCGCGGCTGCGTTGGCCTACGGGCTCGACAAGAAGAAGGCGGGCACGATCGCGGTCTACGACCTGGGCGGCGGAACTTTTGACATTTCGATCCTCGAGATCGGCGACGGCGTGTTCGAGGTCAAGTCGACCAACGGCGACACGTTCCTCGGCGGCGAGGACTTCGACATGCGCCTCGTTGAATATTTGTCGAGCGAGTTCAAGAAGGAGCAGGGGATCGACCTGACGAAGGACAAGCTTGCGCTGCAGCGCCTGAAGGAAGCTGCCGAAAAGGCGAAGATCGAACTTTCGTCTGCGACGCAGACCGACATCAACCTGCCCTATATCACCGCTGACGCCACAGGCCCGAAGCATCTTGCGCTCAAGCTTACGCGCGCGAAATACGAGGCGCTCGTCGACGATCTGATTCAGAAGACGGTCGATCCCTGCCGCAAGGCGCTGAAGGACGCCGGTCTGTCGGCGGGCCAAATCGACGAGGTCGTGCTCGTGGGCGGCATGACGCGCATGCCCAAGGTGCAGGAAGTCGTCAAGCAGTTCTTTGGCAAGGAGCCCCATAAGGGCGTCAACCCGGACGAGGTCGTCGCGATCGGCGCCGCGGTCCAGGCGGGCGTGCTGCAGGGCGACGTCAAAGACGTGCTGCTGCTCGACGTGACCCCGCTTTCGCTGGGCATCGAGACGCTCGGCGGCGTGTTCACGCGCCTGATCGAACGCAACACCACCATCCCGACCAAGAAGAGCCAAGTGTTTTCGACGGCCGAGGACAACCAGACCGCCGTGACGATCCGGGTGTTCCAAGGCGAGCGGGAGATGGCGTCGGACAACAAGGCGCTCGGCCAATTTGATCTGGTCGGCATTCCGAGCGCGCCGCGCGGCGTGCCGCAGATCGAGGTGACGTTCGACATCGACGCCAACGGCATCGTCAACGTCACGGCCAAGGACAAGGCGACAAACAAGGAACAGCAGATCCGCATCCAGGCCTCGGGCGGCCTCAGCGAAGCCGATATCAACAAGATGGTGAAGGACGCCGAGGCGCACGCCGCGGAGGACAAGAAGCGGCGCGAATCCGTCGACGCCAAGAACCATGGCGAGTCGCTTGTTCACGACGCGGAAAAGGCGCTCAAGGAATACGGCGACAAAGTCGCCCAGTCCGACCGGAGCGCCATCGAATCGGCGATCGCGGCGTTGCGCGCCAGCCTGGAAGGGGACGACGTAGAGGCGATCAAGGCCCGCACCAACGACCTCATGCAGGCGCAGATGAAGCTTGGCGAGGCTATGTACAAGGCGAGCCAGGCGGCCGGAGCCGCCGGCGCACCCGGCGAGGGGGGCGCGGCTCCGGGCGGCCAGCCCAAGGACGACGTGATCGACGCCGAGTTCCGCGAAGTCGACGACGACAAGAAGAAGTCGGCGTAACTTTCCTAGACGACGCGCTTCCTGCCCGCGTGCAGGGAGCGCGTTTTCGACGGCTTCGCCGCGCTGAGCCGTCGACAAAGGCGGGGATTGCATGGCGGGGGCGCTCCCAGTTGGTTGACGCGGAAACGCAGTCTGTAGATAGATTTGCGATGGGACGGTGGATGTGAGCGTCTCCAACAATAATCGGGTTGCTGAAGACGTGGGCAAACGAGATTTCTATGAAACATTGGGGGTCGCGAAGACCGCGACCGACGCGGAGCTGAAAGCAGCTTTCCGCAAATCGGCGATGCAATGCCATCCCGACCGTCATCCCGGCGACAAGCAGGCCGAGGCGCGCTTCAAGGAGCTCAACGAGGCCTACCAGCATCTCTCGGACGCTCAGAAGCGCGCCGCTTACGACCGCTATGGCCACGCGGCGTTCGAGCAGGGCGGCGCGGGCATGGGCGATGGTTTTGGTTCGTCGATGTCGGATATTTTCGACGATCTGTTCGGCGACATCATGGGCCGACGCGGCCAGCGCAACCCTTCGGCGAAGGAACGCGGCGCAGACCTGCGCTACAACCTCGAAATCACGCTCGAAGACGCCTATCGCGGCAAGACGGCGACCATCAAGTTGCCGACCTCGATGACCTGCGAGACCTGCGTCGGATCGGGCGCGAAGGCGGGGTCGAAACCGACGACCTGCAAGACGTGCGCGGGTCAAGGCCGCGTCAGAGCGCAGCAGGGATTTTTCGCGATCGAGAGAACCTGCCCGACGTGCCACGGACGCGGCCAGACGATCGACAATCCCTGCGACCGGTGCGGCGGCTCCGGCCGTGTGACGCGCGAGCGCACGCTGTCGGTCAACGTTCCCGCCGGCGTCGAGGACGGCACCCGCATTCGCCTGACCGGCGAGGGCGAGGCGGGAATGCGCGGCGGAGCGACCGGCGATCTCTATATCTTCCTGGCGCTAAAACCGCATCCGTTCTTCCAGCGCGACGGCGCCGACCTCTATTGCCGCGTGCCGATTTCCCTGGTCCAGGCGGCCCTCGGAGGCGAGTTCGCAGTGCGCACGCTCGACGGCGGCGACGCCAAGGTGCGCATCCCAGAGGGCGCGCAGTCGGGGCGACAGCTGAAGCTGCGCGGCAAGGGCATGCCGGTGCTTCGATCGCGAGATTTTGGCGATCTCTTTATTCAGGCCGTCGTCGAGACGCCGCAGAACCTGACGCGCCGGCAACGTGAATTGCTGCTGGAATTCGATGCCGAATCGTCGCAGAAGACGCATCCGGAAAGTACGGGCTTCTTCACGAAGATGAAGGAGTTTTTCGAGGGCTTGGGTTAGGTCAGGCCAAACGGGCTGACGTCGGGCGGCGACCGGGAGCGGCCATGGAGATTCGTTCGCCCAAACCGAGGATAGACCGCGGGCAACGCCCCTCCGAGCGCCTGCTCGGCGACGAAACCCATTTTCTCAAGACCCTGCTGCAAAATCCGCGACTGACCGGCGCCGTCGCGCCCTCGAGCCCCTTTTTGGCGCGGGCCATGGCGCGGGCGGTCGGAACCCCGCGCCACGGGTTGGTCGTCGAACTCGGACCCGGCACCGGACCCGTCACCAAGGCGCTGCTCGAGCACGGGATCGCGCGAGAGCAATTGGTTCTCGTCGAGTATGACAGCAGCTTCTGCCGCCTGCTGAGCCAGCGTTTCGCACCCGCGCGGGTCGTGCAGGGCGACGCCTACGAACTGCCGCGCACGCTGGCCGAATTTGGGGGGCGGCCGATTGCCGCCATCGTCTCCAGTCTGCCGCTGCTCAATCAGCCTCCTGCCCTGCGCGCCAAGCTCATCGAGGACGCGTTCACGCTGATGGGCCCCGCGGGCGTTTTCGTTCAGTTCACCTACGGCCTGAAATCGCCAGTTCCGCGCCGCGCGTGCGTGAACAAATACTCGGCGCAGTGCAGCGCGCCGATCTGGCGCAATCTGCCGCCGGCGCGGGTCTGGATCTATCGCGCGGACGCCAACGGAATCGTCGCCGAGCCGTTTCTGGCGCGGCTTCGCGACGGGGTCGGTCGGATTGGCGAGCGCTGGGCGGCCAAGAAGCACGAGGCCGAGCATGTGATCGGCCATCACCGCTGGCGCATGCGCAGAATCTTGGCGCGAGATGCCAAGAACGCGTTCGACGCCGCGCGCCGAGGCCGCCGGCCGCCGCCCGAGGAATGAGCGAAATGATCGAACCGCCGACGCCGCGCGAACGGCTGATCGTCGCGCTAGACGCGCGCAGCGTTGCCGAAGCGGAGCATTGGATCGAGACCCTGGGCGACAGCGTCAATTTCTACAAAGTTGGCATGGAACTAGTCTATAGCGGCGGCGGCCTCGGCCTGGTCGAGCGGCTCGTCCAATCGGGCAGAAGTGTCTTCGTCGATCTGAAGCTGCATGACATTCCCAACACCGTGGAACGTGCGACCGCGCAGATTGCTCGGCTCGGCGCGTTCTTTCTGACGATCCACGCGTATCCGCAGACGATGCGCGCCGCGCTAGCCGGCGCGAAAGGCTCGGGACTGAAGCTGCTCGCCGTGTCCGTTCTGACCTCCTGCGACGATTCGGATCTGGCGGAGGCCGGCTACGCCTTCGGCGTTCACGCGCTGGCGCAGCGGCGCGCCGCGCAGGCCCAGGAAATCGGCGTCGACGGCCTCGTCGCCAGCCCCGCGGAAGCCGCGATGTTGCGCGCGGCTTGCGCGAGAGACTTCCTGCTGGTAACCCCCGGCGTTCGTCCTATCGGCGCCGAAATCGGCGATCAGAAGCGCGTCGCGACGCCGGGCGAAGCGATCGCGGCCGGCGCGGATTATCTCGTCGTCGGACGCCCGGTGACCCAGGCGCCCGACCCGCGTGCCGCCGCGGAGGCGATCATCCGGGAGATCGAAGAGCGCGTCGTTGAAAATGAGCCCCTTCCCCTCTCCCCGCCTCTTCGCGGGGAGAGGTCGGGTGAGGGGCTTGGGTGAGTTGCCGCGCCTGTTCAGTTATGCGCCAATCCTTCAGGTGACTATCTGTTCGACCGGACAGCCGTGCCGTTTCAAACAGCCCGGCTACTCGCCCGGGCCCCTC
>DASXYQ010000214.1:0-2577 GCA_036502445.1 Roseiarcus sp.
CCCGAAGGTCTCCGGACACACCTGCCGTTCTCCGTCGATTTCGGTGGCGCCGCTGCGGTAGGATCGGCCCCCTCTCCCGCAAGCTCGGGGGAAGAGGAAAGAGATGAACTACCGCCACGCCTTCCACGCCGGCAATTTCGCAGATGTCTTCAAGCACGCCTTCCTGACGCGTCTCTTCGCCTATCTCGTCCATAAGTAGACGGCGCTCCGGTTCATCGACACCCATGCGGGCGCGGGCCGCTATGACCTCGACAGCGAGGCGGCGCGGCGCTCGCCCGAATGGCGCGACGGCGTCGCCCGATTGCTGAAGGCGCGGCCGCAGGGCGAAGTCGCGCAATTGCTGGCGCCTTATCTCCAGGCGATCGGGCCGTTCGACGAAGAGCACGGCCGTCCCCTCTCCTATCCCGGCTCCCCGGCGCTCGCGCAGGCGCTGTTGCGGCCGCAGGACCGCATCGCGCTCTGCGAGGCCCATGGCGAGGAGCGCGAGCGCCTGGTTGCGGCGCTCGGACGCGACCGGAGGCTCAGCATCGTCGGCACCGACGGCTACACCGCGCTCAACGCTTATGTGCCGCCCAAGGAGCGGCGCGGGCTCGTCCTGATCGATCCGCCCTACGAGGCGCCCGAAGAGCCGCGACGCGTCGAAGCGGCGCTGTCGCGCGCGCTGACGAAATGGCCCCGCGGCAGTTATCTCGTCTGGCGGCCGATCAAGGACCAAGCCGAGGATGCGAGGTTTCTTTCCGGCGTAGCGGCACTGGGCGCGCCGAACATCCTTCGCCTCGAGATCGACGTCGGCCCGATCGAGCCGGGCGCGCACTCGCCGTCGCCGCTGCGGCGGGCCGGCCTGCTCATCGTCAATCCACCGTTCAACCTGATCGAGGAGGCCCGCATTCTCATGCCCTGGCTGACAAGGCTGCTCACGCGCGCCGGCAAGGGCGCCTCGGTGTGCGAATGGCTGACCCCTCCGGAGTGAGACGTTGCTATGTAGGCCTGGTCGCGACCGGGCGCGCCGCCGCCGGAGCCCTGCCCCGAGGCCTCCCGCAACTACTTCTTGAATTGCTGTCGCTTGATCGTTATGTTCCGAGCAATTCTGGAGAATTCGCGGTGATTACATTCTCTCCCGAGACGGAGGAAATCCTCAGGGCAAAAGCCGCGCAGACGGGTCGGACGCCGGACGAGATTTTACGCGAAGTTCTTTCTCGAACGGGCGACGTGGCGCCGTGGCGGAATTCCGTTGCGCCCCCGCCGGAAAATTTGACCAGAGACGAATTGATCGCCGGCATGGAGGCCATCGCCGTTCGCAGCGCGGCGCGACCCGTTGTCGATCCGAGATCCATCGACGAAATCATCGGGTATGATGATTTCGGCTTGCCGCGATGATCGTCATAGACACGTCAGCGCTCATCGCCATTCTCGATCACGAGCCGGAACGCACGGCCTTTTACGAAGCCATAGTCGCTGCCGATCGTCGTCTCGTCAGCGCCGTCGCGTATCAGGAAGCCGGTCACGTTCTTTACGCCAGACGTGGCGTGAACGGACTGTACGACCTCGAGGACCTCCTCGCTCTGATCAAGGCAGAAATCATTCCGCACGACATCCATCTCGCCGCCCTGGCGCTCGAGGCCTTTCGACGCTACGGCAAGGGCGTCGATCCGAAGGCGAAACTCAATTTCTGCGATTGCGCCGTGTACGCCCTCGCCAAAGCAATGCGCGCCCCCCTGCTCTTCAAAGGTAAAGACTTCACCGAAACTGACATCGAGGCATGTCTCTAGTTGGGCGAAATGCTCGGTCGATGCACGAACCGGCGCCTTGTCGAAGATCCGTGTCCAGGAATGGCGCGCACCGGGACCGCGGCTCGCATTCCTTGGCGATCCGTCCGAATTAGTTTAGATATGAACAAACCAAGGGAGTCCCATGTCGCTGCCGAAATCGTTGCGCGGAAAGCTGCGTCTGCCCGCTGTCGGCGCGCCGCTGTTCATCATTTCGCATCCTGCGCTGGTGATCGCGCAATGCAAGGCGGGGATCGTCGGCGGGTTTCCCTCGCTCAACGCGCGGCCGATCCAACAGCTCGACGAGTGGCTGCACGAAATCAGCGAGGCGCTCGCGACGCATGATCGAGCGCATCCCGAAAGTCCCGCCGCGCCCTTCGCGGTCAACCAGATCGTCCACAGGTCGAACGCACGGCTCGACCAGGATCTCGAGCTGACGGTGAAGTGGAAGGCGCCCATCGTCATCACCTCGCTGGGCGCGCGCGAGGACGTCAACGTCGCGGTCCATTCTTACGGCGGAATCGTGATGCACGACGTCATCAACGACCGCTTCGCGCACAAGGCCATCGAGAAAGGCGCCGACGGGACTGATCCCGGTTGCGGCCGGCGCCGGCGGCCACGCCGGACAGCTTTCGCCTTTCGCGTTGGTGCAGGAACTGCGCCGCTGGTTCGATGGACCGATCGCTCTGTCCGGCGCGATCGCGAGCGGCGCCGCGATCCTGGGCGCGCAGGCCATGGGCGCCGACCTCGCCTATATCGGATCCGCTTTTATCGCGACGCAGGAAGCGAACGCCGCGCAGGCCTACAAGGA
>DASXYQ010000215.1:0-5909 GCA_036502445.1 Roseiarcus sp.
GCCGGGGCGGCGATCAGCCCTATGAGCTTGGCGCGCAGTTCGTCGAGCGAGGGCAAGGTCGAGAGCGACTTCACCCCGTCGACGTTGAGCGACGTCTTGCCCATGGCTCCGCCCAGAAGCACGAATTTATCGTGATCCTTGGCGAAGGCCACGGCTGCCTTGGCCGCCGCGACCGGATCGCTCGAATGAGCAATCAGGGTCGGCCCCCTGAGAAGGGGACCGATCGAGGCGACGTCCGTGCCTTTGAGAGCAATCTGAGCGAGGCGGTTCTTGGCGACCTGAACGTGCGCGCCCGCCTGCCGCATCTGCTTGCGCAGACGCTGCATCTGGGCGACCGTCAGGCCGGAACATTGCGCCACGACCACCACCGAAGTCTTGGAAAAGACTTCGTGCAGGGTCGCGACAGCCTGCTTTTTCTCCGCTCTGTCCACGGTGCTTGCTCCGGTTGGCGGGAAAATCCCGCCTTCTGCACATGCCGCGCCGCTCCGTCCAAGCGACGACGCGACGCCGCGACTTGCGCCTGTCCCCGGAGTTGGGCGAAACCCAGCGCCGGACAGATGGTTCGAACCGCAGTCGTCCGCCGGCCCCAGAGGACCGTCGGTTGAAAATTCGGTCTTCCCCGTCTATGCAGGCCCCCTGGCCCCCGCGTCGCGGGAGGGAATTAAGCCGCGCGTCCCTTAAGGGGTGCGCGGCGCCGGCAGTCTCGGACAGGACATGGCCGGACGAGACACGAGGGTCGCCCCCGGGTCCTCCGGCCTATCCACCGCTCTCTTCGCGTCGTTCCCGTCGGGGCATCGACGATAGGAGGCGGAAGCCATTTTTGATCATAGGGGTCGCATCGCGCCGCCGACCCCGAAGGGCTTATGTAGCCGGTCCGGAGTGGCCTGCCAAGAGGGGCGGCAAAATTTTATTGCGAGGCGCCCGATCCGACGCTCGCGCTCAGCGGAGCGGACTGCCGCCCGTCCTACACGCTGACCTAAGCGCTGTGTCGGTTGGAGGTGAGGCGAGGGCGTCGTGAGACTTGCCAGCGACAAAGCCAGGCCACTAGCCGCCTTCGGCCCGCTCCTTCGGCGAAATATACATAGGGTCGTGTCTGAACGGAAGCGGCCCCCCCGCTCGAAGCGCATCCAAGACTCGGCCGAAGTCCGTCTGGCACCGAAAGCCGAGCAAGAGCTCGGCGCGGCTCGAGTCGTAGACCCTCCCGATGCTTTCGGGCAGCCGCCAACCGCGCCTCGAATAAAGAGCCGGCGCGTCCGGAAAATATCGGGCCACTACCCCGGCCGCGTCCCGCCGGAGCGCCAGCGCGTCGGATCGATCGAAAGGCGTCGGCGCGGAGACGATGAACGCGCCGAAGCCGATCGACGGAGCGCGTTCGAGAGCGACGAAATGCGCTTCGGCCGCATCTTCGACCGTCAATCGTCGGTTGAGAAATTCATTCGCCTTGAGATTTTCTCCGGAGAGCTCTCGGTGCGTGTCGTCGTCCTCCGGAAAGAAGCGGCCGGTGCGCAGGATCACGCAATTAAGTCCGTGTTCGAGAAAATGAACGTGGCACAACCCCTCGGCGGCGAGTTTCGTCACGCCGTAGATGTTGCGCGGCGCGAGCGGTCCTGTATCTTCGTCGAGCCAGACAGCGGCGCCGTCGGTTTCCTGTCGGATCGCCTGCGTTATCATCAGCGAGGTCGTCGAAGTCAGCACGAACCGGTCGTGCCCCGCTTTCACCGCTGCCCGCAGCAGGTTCAGCGTGCCGGTGATATTGACGGCGACGAACGCCTGCGCGGCGACGCGGGCGATGTCCGGCTTATGAAGCGCGCCTGCATGGACCACGGCTTCGACGCCATGCTCGGCGAAGGCGCGCTCCACAACCGTCGCATCCGCGACGGAACCGACGACCTGCGTATCCGTTCCACGGACGACATCGAGGCCGATCACGTCATGGCCGGCCGCGCGAAGACGAGGCGCCAGGAACCGGCCCAGCCATCCAGATGAGCCGGTGAGAAGCACGCGCATGGCGACCCCAAATGATCAGTCCGCCGATCGCGGCGAAACGATTTACTTAATCAGGGCCCGGGGTGGATACGATGCGGCCGGCCCCCCTACCCCGCCACCCCCACCCGCTTGATCTCCCACTCCAGCTCCACCCCGCTCGACGCGCGCACCCGCCGCCGCACCTCCTCGCCGAGCGCCTCGATGTCAGCCGCGGTCGCGCGGCCCTGGTTGATCAGGAAGTTGCAGTGAAGCCTGGAGACCTCGGCGCCGCCGACGATCAGCCCCCGACAGCCCGCGGCGTCGATCAGCCGCCAAGCCTTGTGGCCAGGGGGATTCTCGAATGTCGAGCCGCCGGTCTTTTCGCGAATCGGTTGCGAGGCTTCCCGAGCGACAGTGATGCGCTCCATCTCGGCCTTGATCCCGGCGGGATCGCCGCGGCGACCCTGGAAGCTCGCCCGCGTGAAGATCACTTCGTCGGGCGCTTCGCAGTGGCGGTAGGAGAAGCCCATCTCGGCGTTCGTGAAGATGCGCGTCGCGCCCGAACGATCGACGCCACGCGCCTCGAGCAGCGTTTCGCGCGTCTCCCCGCCGTGCGCGCCCGCGTTCATCCTGAGCGCGCCGCCGATCGAGCCCGGCACGCCGCGGAGGAAGGCGAGCCCGTCGATCCCCGCCTCCGCCGCCGCGCGGGCGACTTGCGCGTCGAGCGCCGCCGCTCCCGCGACCACGCGATGATCGCCCATCGTTTCGATGGCGCCGAACGCCCTGCCGCCCAGCCGGATGACGACGCCGCGCACGCCGCCGTCGCGGACGATCAGGTTGGAGCCGAGGCCGAGGACCGTCACCGGGACCTCGCCCGGCAATCGCGACAAGAGATAGGAGAGGTCGTCTTCGTCAGCGGGCGAAAACAAGACCTCGGCCGGTCCGCCGACGCGGAACCACGTGAACGGCGCGAGCGACGCGTCGGCGGTCAGGCGGCCGCGCAGGCTCGGGGCGAGCGCGGTTATGTCGGCTTCCAGGGCGGATTTCATGGATGTGAGCTATGCCGTTGGCTCAGGAAAACGCAACACTCGCCGGATCGCTTCCGGAACGCATCGCCTGCGCGCGAGGTCAACCCGAGGAGGGTATGATGGCGACCAACAACCCGACGGAGCCGCGGACCTATCCCGCCGAGAAAGCGCGTCAAGGCGAGATCATCCTCCGTTCGCGTGCGAGCCGGATCATTTTCATTGCGGCTCTGGCAGGGGCGATAATCTTGGCGGCGGCGCTATCGTGGTTCTATGTTCCGTACATTGACCGCGAGGGCTCGGTTGCGGCAGCAACCGTTCACCCATCCAGCTCCGCCAATTCGCCGGGCAGCGCGTAGGCCCATTGCGTGATGTTCCCGGCGCCCAACAACACCACGTAATCCCCGGGCTTCGCGACGCCGCGCACGAGCGTCGCAAGCTTTTCGGGCGACGGCAGAGCGACGGCGTGGCGGTGGCCGTGCGCATTGATCGCCGCGGCCAGCGCCTCCTTGTCGACGCCCTCGATCGGCGCCTCGCCGGCGGGGTACACGTCGGCGACGATCACGGTGTCGGCGTCGTTGAAGCAGAGCGCGAAGGCGTCGAACAGCGACTGGAGCCTCGTATAGCGGTGCGGCTGCATGACGGCGATCACCTGTCCCCTGGTCGACTCGCGCGCGGCGCGCAGCACGGCAGCGATCTCGACGGGATGATGGCCGTAGTCGTCGAAAATCTGCACGCCGTCCCATTCGCCAGTGCGGGTGAAGCGGCGCTTCACGCCGCCGAATGACGCTATCGCCCGGCGGATGGTTCCGATCGACGCCTTCAGCTCATGCGCGACCGCGATCGCCGCCGTGGCGTTCAGCGCATTGTGGCGGCCTGGCATCGGCAGCGCGAGTTCGTCGATATAGGTGGCCTGCCCGGTCTGACGATCGCGGATCAAGACGTTGAAACGCGTAACGCCGTCGTTCAGAGCGACGTCGAGCAGGCGGATGTCCGCTTGCGGGTTCACGCCATAGGTGATGACGCGGCGATCCTCGATGCGCCCGACCAGCTCCTGCACGGTCGGGTGATCGAGGCACATCACCGCAAAGCCGTAGAACGGCAGGTTCTCCACGAAGGCCAGGAAAGCCTCCTTGATCGCGTCGAAGGTCTTGAAATGGTCGAGATGTTCAGGATCGATATTGGTGACGATGGCGATGTCGGCGGGCAGCTTCAAGAACGTGCCATCGCTCTCGTCCGCCTCGACGACCATCCAGTCGCCCGCGCCGCGCCGCGCATTGGTGCCATAGGCGTTGATGATGCCGCCGTTGATGACGGTGGGGTCGAGGCCGGCGGCTTCGAGCAGGGTCGCGACCAGCGAAGTCGTCGTGGTCTTGCCATGGGTGCCGGCGATCGCGACACATTGCTTGAGCCGCATCAGCTCGGCGAGCATCTCGGCGCGCCGGACCACGGGGATGCGCCGTAGGCGCGCCGCCGTCAGCTCCGGATTGTCGCGCCTGATCGCGGCGGAGACGACGACCACCGCGGCGTCGCCGACTTGCGCCGCGTCATGGCCGACGAACACGCTCGCGCCGCGTTCGCGCAAGCGCCTGACATTGGCGTTGTCGCTCGCATCCGAGCCCTGCACCTTGTAACCGATGTTGAGCAGCACCTCCGCGATGCCGGACATGCCGATGCCGCCGATGCCGACAAAGTGGATCGGGCCGAGCTCGCTCGGCAGTTTCATCTGCATTCGTTCCCCCGAGCGCTGTCACGCGCCCGACATAAGCCGATTTGTCGATTCGGCCAAATGGGGGATGAGCCCTTCGGCGCGGGCGAGGTTCGACAGAGCGCCGCATCGGGTTGCAGAGGGGATATTTTCGTGATGACGCCTCGGGGAGGAGTTTCGAGATTCCTTTCTCGTTTTGTGACTTTTCAAGGCTTTGCCGGGAGGAGAATTTTCGTCCCCTCCAGTGCGTCGCGTTCGCCTTGCATCGTGGATGAGATAAGTGCACTGTCACCGTAATCCCCGGAGCCCGGTCTCGGACGACTGACGCCGTGTGGTCGGAACAGATTCGTCAGACGTTGCTGACGCCGCAGTCGACGACCATGTCGGAGCCTGTCATGAACGAGCTCTCGTCCGAGGCGAGGAAGAGGACGGCGTTGGCGAGCTCGTCGGGATGCGCGAGTCTCAGCATCGGAGTGTAAGCCGTGTAGCCCTGACGGATCGTCGCGGCCTCCTCGGGCGTGCTCGCCTGATCGTCGAGCATCGGCGTGTCAACGACGCCCGGGCTCAGCGTGTTCGCGCGGATGCCGCTGTCCTTGAACTCGGCCGCCCAAGTCCGCGAATACGAACGCAGCGCCGCCTTGGTGGCCGCGTAGGCCGAGTGGTTCGCCAGGCCCATGTAGTGCATGGCCGAGGCGACGAGGATGATTGATCCTCCGCTACCCATCATCGGCAGCATCTTCTGCACGAGGAACAGGGGCGCCCTGGCGTTCAGGGCGAACACGCGGTCGTAGTGTTCCGGCGTGATTTCGGGCAGCGGCGCCCGCTCGGTCACGCCGGCGTTGGACACGACCACGTCCACCTTGCCCTTCGCGCTCCGGACGACGTCGGCGACGCGGTCGAGGTCTTCGAGCCTGGACGCGTCCGCCTGGATGGCGGTGACGTTGGCGCCGACGAGCCTCACCGCCTCGTCAAGGGCCTTCTGGCGCCGACCGAAGATGAACACGTGGGCGCCCTCCTTCACGAACCGCTGGGCGATGGCGAGCCCGATGCCGCTCGTACCCCCGCTGATGACGGCGACCTTACCTTCCAATCTCGACATGATTGCTTCCTTCAGTTTGTATCGGCCCCCTCTCCCGCTTGCGGGAGAGGGTTGGGCTGAGGGGGCGCCCTCGAGAGCAAACCATTCATCCGGCGCTTCGCGCCCCCTTCTC
>DASXYQ010000216.1:0-11184 GCA_036502445.1 Roseiarcus sp.
ATCGGCCAGAGCGCCGAGCTCGCGCCCGCCGACAAACGCCTCTACGCCATCCGTGACGTCACCGCGACGGTCGAGTCGATCGCGCTCATCACCGCCTCGATCCTGTCGAAGAAGCTCGCCGCCGGCCCGGAAGCCCTCGTGATGGACGTGAAGACCGGCAGCGGCGCCTTCATGCCGACGCTGGAGGGCGCGCGCGAACTCGCGGAAAGCATCGCCGAAATAGCGGCCGGCGCCGGCCTGCCGACCGTGGCGCTGATCACGGACATGAACGAGCCGCTCGCCAGCGCCGCCGGCAACGCTGTCGAAGTCCAAACCGCAGTGGATTATCTCAGCGGCGAAAGGGACGCGCGGCTGCACGAAGTCACGCTGTCGCTCGGTGCCGAGCTGCTCGCGCTGAGCCGCCTCGCGCCCGACGTCGCGGCGGCCCGCACGGCGCTGGAGCGCGCGCTCGCGAGCGGCGCGGCGGCGGAGCGCTTCGAGCGCATGGTCCGGGCGCTCGGCGGTCCAAATGATTTTCTGCGGCGCGCGCGCGAGCTTTTGCCTGCCCCGCCGATCGTCCGGCCGGTAGCGCCGCAACGCGCCGGCTTCGTCGAAGCGATCGATGTGCGCGCGGTCGGCCTCGCGGTCGTAGAACTGGGTGGTGGCCGCGCGCGCGCCTCCGATGCAATCGACCCCGCCGTTGGCCTGACGCGGCTCGCGGGTCTCGGCGCGGAGGTTTCGACCGGGGCGCCGCTCGCGCTGGTGCATGCGCGCGACGAGGCCCGCGCGGAGGCAGCGATGGCTCGCCTGCGGGCGGCCTATCGGATTGGCGACGCGCCGCCGGCGCTGGCCCCACCCGTCGTCGCGCGCATCGTCGGGACCAGGGTTTGAGCGTTCTTCTCGCCGTCACCGAGTGGGACCCCGCGCCCTGGCTGGCGCGGTTCGCCGCGCTGGCGCCGGATCGAACCGTCGTCACGCCGGAAACGTCAGCCGATCCCGCGAGCGTCCATTATGCCGTGAGCTGGCGTCATCGGCCCGGCGCGCTCGCCGGACTCGCCAACCTCAGGGCGATCTTCTCGCTGGGCGCAGGCGTCGATCACGTTCTGGCGGATCCGCGTCTGCCGGACGTTCCCGTCGTGCGCGTCGTCGACCCCGAACTCACCGCGCGGATGAGCGAATGGGTCGTCATGCAGGTGCTGCTGCACCACCGGCAGTTCCGCCGCTATGATCGCCAGCAGGCGCAGAAAATCTGGGCCGAGGACGAGGCCCAGCCGACCGCCGCTGAGGTGCGCGTCGGCATCCTCGGCCTCGGCGAACTCGGCCGCGACGCGGCGCGCAAGCTGCGAACCCTCGGCTTCGATGTCGCGGGGTGGACCCGCTCGCCGAAGTCGCAGCCGGATCTCGCGAGCTTTCATGGCCCTGCCGGGCTAGACGCGCTGCTCGCGCGCAGCGACATCCTCGTCTGCCTGCTGCCGCTGACGCCGGACACCCGCGGCCTGCTGAACGCCTCGCTGTTTGCCAAGCTCGCGCGCGACCGCCGGCTCGGGCCGTTCCTGATCAATGCTGGCCGCGGCGGCTTGCAAGTCGAGGCCGACATTGTCGCCGCGCTCGACGCCCGCGTCCTCAAGGGCGCGTCGCTCGACGTGTTCGAGACCGAACCCTTGCCGGCGTCGTCGCCGCTCTGGACCCATCCGAACGTTTATGTCAGCCCGCACAACTCCGCGATCTCTTCGCCCGAGGCGATCGCCCGGTACGTCGTCGAGCAGATTATCACCCTCGAACGCGGCGAGCCGCTACGCAACGTCGTGGATCGGGCGCGGGGGTATTAGTCTCTAAAGGTTGTACGCGTAAGTTCCGAAAATTTCCAAAAATTTTATGCGAGCGATAGGTAAAGGCCCCGCCCTCGGTTTTCCGTTCCCCCTTGGGGGGCGCTCTGCGAGAAAAAGAATTCTTTCTCGGAAGGCCCGGGGCGGGCCCGACTTATCGGCGCGCGCGAAAGGGGAAGTAAGCAGACGCCCTTCTCAAGGCGATCCCAGGCCAAGCGGCTCCCGAACGATCGCTTAAAACAGCCGCTTAAAACAGCGCTGTCGATCTGTCCCCCGGCAAGTTCGATGATTCGGAAATTGCCGTTTACGTCCTCATGCTTCGTGTCACGGACGGTCGTGGTAGCTCACAACGATCGACAGTTACGCCCGCGATGATTGATGGCCCAAGACTCCGACTTTCCCGCTATGAATACGAAATTCGATGCCGTGGCGGCACGGTGGCGGCACAGAATATTTTGAGGAGCTAGCAGCCCACGCGCCGCCGGTTAGCTTATTGAATTTATTGGTGGAGCCAGACGGAATCGAACCGACGACCTCTTCAATGCCATTGAAGCGCTCTCCCAACTGAGCTATGGCCCCATCCGTTGCTTCGCCGCTGACGCCCTTCGAATGGGAGCGAAGGGCGTTTCGTCGCGGGGCGGACGTATAGCCGCAAACGCGCGCCGCCGACAAGGCCTGAGATGACGAATTCTCGATAGCGTCGAGCTCAGGGCTCCTCGTCGGGCGCGATTTCTCCGTCGATCAGCGCGGTCACGTCGTCGTCGTCTTCCTCCTCCTCCTCGAGGAAGGCGTCGTCGGCCGCTTCGTCGTCCTCGACGTCGATTTCATCGACCACGGGCTCCACGGCCTTCTCCTCGGTCGCCTCGACCTCGTCGAGCGAAACGAGTTCCACGCCCGCGGGCGCCACGGCCTCGTCCTCGACCTCCTCTTCCTTTGCGCTGGCGCGCTCGACGCGCGCCACGACGCCCTGGAAAATCGTCCCGCACTTCGGGCAGACGATCGGGTCCTTGTTCAGATCAAAGAACTTGGCGCCGCAGTTCTGACATTGGCGCTTGGCTCCGAGCTCCGGCTTTGCCACGATATATGTTTCCCTGGTCGATGGGCGGGATGTTCGGAGGCCTCGGTTAGTCGGCGTCGCCGCGCATGTCAATCCGCGACGAGGCCGGATCGACAGCGCTCCGCGAGGGTGTTAGGAGCCCAACAGACGCACGCGCGTCCGACGCGGGCGCCAGGAAAACCGAGTGTTCGCATGACCTCGCCTGAGACCCCGCGCGCGCTGAGCGCGCATCGCAACGGCCCCTTGCGCGGACGCGCGCGTCCGCCCGGCGACAAATCGATCTCGCATCGCGCGTTCATTTTCGGAACGCTGACCCGGGGCGTCACCCAAATCGAGGGCCTGCTCGAGGGCGACGACGTGTTGCGCACCGGCGAGGCCTGCAAGGCGCTCGGCGCGACGATCGAACGACATGGCGAAGGCCGGTGGAGCGTCTCCGGCGCTGGGCTCGGTTCACTCGTCGCGCCGCGCGCCCCGTTGGATTTCGGCAATGCGGGAACGGGCGCCCGCCTGATGATGGGCGTAGTCGGCGGCCACGACATCATCGGCGTCTTCGACGGGGACGCCTCTCTAAGAAAACGCCCGATGCGGCGCGTTCTCGACCCGTTGCGACTGATGGGCGCGCAGGTTCTGCAGGAGGTCGAGGGAGGTCGCTGCCCGATCACGTTGAAGGGCGCCGGCGAGCCGGCGCCGATTCTCTACCGAACGCCGGTCGCTTCGGCGCAGATCAAGTCCGCCGTCCTGCTCGCCGGTCTGAACGCGCGCGGGATCACCACCGTCGTCGAATCGGAAGCCTCGCGCGACCATACCGAGAAAATGCTCGCCCATTTCGGCGCCGACGTCCGCATCGCGACAGAAGGGGAGGGGCGCCGCGTGACCCTCGTCGGCCGGCCGGAGTTGCGGCCTCGCCCCGTAGTCGTGCCCGCCGATCCTTCCTCCGCGGCCTTCCCGATCGTCGCGGCGCTGATCACGCCTGGCTCGGATATCGTGATCGAAGGCGTGATGACGAACCCACTGCGCGTCGGCCTGGTCACGACCCTGCTCGAAATGGGGGCGCGAATCGAGGCGCTGGATCAACGCGTCGAAGGCGGCGAGGACGTCGCGGATTTGCGCGTGCGCGCGAGCGAACTGGTCGGCGTCGACGTCCCCGCGGCAAGGGCGCCTTCGATGATCGACGAATATCCCATTCTCGCCGTCGCCGCCGCATTCGCGCGCGGGACGACGCGCATGCGCGGCCTCCACGAGCTGAGAGTTAAGGAGAGCGACCGCCTCGCCGCGGTCGCCGCCGGCCTCGCGGCTGCCGGCGTCGAGCACGAGATATCGGGCGACGACCTCTCCGTCGAGGGCGGCGCACCCGAGGGCGGCGGTCTGGTTCTGACGCATCTGGATCATCGCATCGCGATGAGCTTTTTGGTCATGGGCATGGCGTCGCGAAAACCGATGAGCGTCGACGACGCCTCGATGATCGCGACCAGTTTTCCAAATTTCCGTCCGCTGATGGAAGGCCTGGGCGCGAAGCTCGGCTGAGGCCGCCTCTGCGGGAAAGGGCCGGGGTGAAGGGCGGAGCCGCGATCCCCCGCCAAGAACCCTCATCCAGCGCCATAGCCCGTCGAAAGACCGGCGTCTTTCGACGCCCTTATGCGCATGGCAGTCGACAATTTCCAAGCGCTATCAAATTTGGAATTTTTGTTCTAGGGTTTCTGCTCGAAGTCATTTTTGCGGCCAGGAGCGGGCGGCCAACGGCCCGACGGGACGGAAGGCGCCGATAATTCCATGGAGGCCCCGCGGGACTTTGAGGCGCTGAAGCGCCGCTTGATCGAAATCGAGTCTGGGCTGCCCAAGCGCCTGCGGCAAACCGCGGCCTTCGCGCTCGAACATCCCGACGAGGTCGCGCTGGGCACCGCTTCGGGCGTCGCCGAGCGCGCGCAGGTGCAGGCCTCGACACTGGTCCGATTCGCGCAATCGCTCGGGTTCGCTGGATTTTCCGAGCTGCAGGGCGTTTTTCGCACTCATCTGCGCACCCGCTGGCCCGATTATTCCGAACGTCTGAAGGCGTTGCACGAGGGCGCGCGCGACAATGGGAATCCTCTGCACCTGCTGCACGGTTTTGCGGATTCGGCGGCCACTTCGATCGTCAAACTCCGCGAGGTCGTCCGCCGCGAGGAGCTCGAGAAGGCAATCGGGTTGCTCGCCCGCGCCGGCACGATCTACGTCGTGGGTCAGCGGCGCTCGTTTTCGGTCGCTCATTATCTCGCCTATGCGCTGGCGCAGCTCGGCGTGAGGGCGACATTGGTGGATAATGTGGGCGGCCTGGGCCCGGATCAATTATCGAACGCGTCGGACGCCGACGCGCTGATCGCCATCAGCTTCTCGCCCTATTCACCCGTCACGGTGTCGCTCGCCCAAAACGCCCAAAAGCGGAAGACCCCGCTCGTCGTCGTCACCGACAGCGCCTTGAGCCCGATCGCGGGCATCGCCGACGCCCGCTTCGAGATCGTCGAGAGCGATTTCGGCGCGTTCCGCTCGCTGGCGGCGACCTTCTGCCTAGCTATGACGCTGGCGGTGGGAGTTGCGGAAAAACGCGGCGAGCGGTCATCGCGCTGACGCATCAGGCAGTCGGCGGCCAAACTTTCGCGGCGTCGAGGCGGTCGTTGATGCGAGCGAGAAACGCTGCGAGATCGTCGGTCACAAAATCGATATCGGCGCTCGGTCCGGGCTCGCGATCGTACAGCTGGCGAAAGTCGGCCTGGTCGGCCTTTCCCGTCACCAAGGTCGTCGTCATCCCGCGCGCCTTGGGCACGGCCAGGTTCCTGGCGATGTCCTCGAACATCGCCGCGTGCGCAGGCTCGACGCCATGCCGCAGAAAGAAAGCGTCATAGGCAGCGTCCGCCGGTTTCGGCACGAGGCCGGCCGCCACGATATCGAACGCGTCCTCGAACAGACCGTCGAGCCCGAGTTGGCTCGCGGTGCGCAACGCATGATCGCGCGATCCGTTCGTGAAGATCAGTTTGCGACCAGGCAACCTCGCCATCTCGAGGGCTAGCGGAAGATTGGGCGACAGCCCCGATCGATCGACGTCATGGACGAAATCGAGAAAATCCTCGGCGCGCACGAAGTCCTCGTCGAGGAGGCCGCGCAAGGTCGTGCCGTGTCGGCGGTAGTAATAGCGCTGCAACGCGCGCGCCGATTCTCCATCGAGGCCGCTGTGCTCGACGAGAAACAGCGTGATCCGCTGCTCGATCTCGCGCCAGAGTCCGCTGTCGGGCGGATAGAGCGTGTTGTCGAGATCGAACACCCAGGCCGTAACATGTCCGAATTTGACCAGCGGGTCGGCGTCGGCGCGCGCGGTGGTCATCTCTACTCTCAAACGCCAGTTCCCTTTGGAAGCGCGACGCAACGCGAACGTTTGCAGCGGCGGCGTAAGCTTTAGCCGCGGGTCCCGGCGCGGCGCAAGTCGGTTGGTCGCGACCTGCAATCGATCGCGGCGGCCATGCGGCGCCTTCTCGACATAACCGCTGCCCGGCCCGCAAGCTCCACGCCTCCGATTCGGGACGGCGCGCCGCGGCTTTTCCCGCGAACCCGCGCGGCACGGCAATTGCGACGAACGAGGGCCAACGCAGCGCGGACCCCGCCGGACGAAAAAGGTTGTGCCGAACTGAGAAGGGAGCAAAGCATGAGCCGGTCGTGGTCTGTGGCGGGGCTCTGGCAGCCGGCACTGGGTTGGCCCCGCCTGCGCCGCGTCGAGACGCGCGGGCGCCTGCGCCGGATGATGGAGACGCTCGCGCCGTACGGATTCATCTATCTCGGCATCGTCGTCGACGCGGCGACGATCGTCGGGGCCGCCTCTGCATCTCGCGTCCTCTACGGCCTCCTCACCCTGGGAATTCAACCTGATGTCGAACCCGTGACTTTGGTGGGGGCGCTCGTCGCACTGTTGGCGACGCTCTCGATGTTGCAGCGGGGCGAATACGGCCTCGGGCATTTCGCGAAGTCCCCGGGCCAGGTCGCGCGCGCGTTTTCGGTGTGGAATTTCGCCTTCGTCGCGGCGCTTGCCCTCGGCTTCGCCACCAAGACCTCTTCGGATTTCTCGCGTGGAGCGATCGGAGTCTTCTATTTCTCGGGGTTCGTTTCCCTGGCGCTCGGGCGGCGCATGCTCGGCGGCTTCGCGGCCTGGCTGCGCCGAACGCGCCTGGCGCCGCCGCGCCGCGTCGTGGCGATCGGATTGGAGGACTGCCTGACGACGCTGCGGGGGGGTCCCGGCGATCGGCTCGGGGAGGCCGTCGAACTCGTCTCCAGGATAGCACTACGCGACCATCGCGCCTACATGGCCGACGACTTGGCGCTCGCCGCGGCCGCCGTCCGCATGTACCGGCCGGACGAGGTGTACCTCGCGATCCCCTGGGCGCGCGGCGACATGATCGAGGCTTGCGTCGATGCGCTGATTCGGACTCCGGCCGAAATCCATCTCGGCGCCGAGGGCATTCTCGAGCGCTTCGGCGAGGCCAAGGTCACGTGGCTGGGCGAAATGGTCGGCCTGCAAGTGACGCGCCCTCCGCTCTCGCGCCTGCAGCAATGGGAGAAGCGAGCGTTCGACATCGTCGTCGCGACGATGGCCTCGATCGCGCTCGCGCCGGTGTTCGCGGCGATCGCCCTGTTGATTCGCTGGGAGACCCCTGGTCCGGCGCTGTTTCGGCAAAAGCGCTACGGCTTCAACCAGGAGCCGTTCCGCATCTTCAAGTTCCGCACGATGACGACGATGGACGACGGCGCCAATGTCGTTCAGGCCACGCGGGCAGACCCCCGGATCACGCGCGTCGGCGGCTTCCTCCGGCGCTACAGCATCGACGAGCTGCCGCAGTTGATCAACGTCCTCATCGGCGAAATGTCGATCGTCGGTCCGCGCCCGCACGCCCTCGCGCACGACCAGCGCTACGTCGAACGGCTCTCCCGTTACGCCCGCCGGCACAACGTCAAGCCGGGCATCACGGGCTGGGCGCAAGTCTGGGGTCATCGCGGCGAAATCGCCAACGATCACGACATGCACAAGCGGCTCGAGCACGACCTCTATTATGTCGACAACTGGTCGCTGTGGTTGGACCTGAAGATCATCCTGCTCACCGTCGTTTCGCCGCGTGCGCATAGCAAGGCGTATTGACGCGAGGGCGACCCGGCAGCTGCCTCGGCTCGCCCCGATCGGAGGAAGGTCGAGGTCGTAGCGCGGGGCTCGTCGCCGCGATCGGAAATCTGTCGTCGAGGGTCATGCGCCGGCTCCGCGACCCGGAGGTGAAACAGGTCGATCCAAAGACCCTAGCATGAATCCGCTTTTTCAGAAAGAAAGAATCGACAAAATCGAAACCACCGGAATTCAGAGAGTAGTCCGCCCCGTTGGCCATCCTTCGCGCGACGTCGTCGCCAGACGCAACGCAACAAGAAAAACGCAACAAGAAGCGGGCGCCAAGGCGACGCCTCGAAACAACTGTTGCATCGCGACTGGCCAAGCCAGAATGTGTCATCCCCGCGAAAAAGCGGGAATCCAGCCGCGGGGACGCGACGACGATCGGCAGTAGGCCAATCCCCCGCGCCCCTCACCCGACCTCTCCCCGCAAAGAGGCGGGGAGAGGAGACGGCCGGCGGCTCGCAAGACTCTGGACGGCAAGTCCGACCTCGCGCCGGGAAGCCATCACGGCTTGCGCCCCCTCTCCCCGCCTTTTGCGGGGAGAGGTGAGGTGAAGGGCCGGGGTGATTGGCCGCCGAGAGGACAAGACATACGTTAGTCTGATTGTTTAGGTGGGACCGAGCGAGATCAAATGACGGAGACCTTCGATCATATCGTTATTGGGGGCGGCTCGTCCGGCTGCGTCGCCGCGGCGCGGCTCGTAAAGGAGTCTCGCGCTCGCGTTCTTCTGCTGGAAGCCGGTCACTCCAACCGCCATCCCTTGCTGGACATGCCGCCGGGGATCTTCAAGATGATCAACGGCAGCAAATTCATGCGGTACCACAAGACGGCGCCGCAGGAGCACCTGAACGGGCGCTCGCACGACATCCCGCAAGCCAACGTGCTCGGCGGCGGCTCATCGGTGAACGCGCAGGTCTATATGCGCGGCCGGCCCTCCGACTATCAGGAGTGGCAAGATTCTTTGCGCGGAGAGAACGACAATCCGGGCTGGGCATGGTCGGATGTGCTGCCGCAGTTTCGCAACATGGAGGGCAACAATCGGCTGCTCGACGAGCGCCACGGCGCGGCAGGTCCGCTGCTCGTCTCCGACCCCGGCCATATCGACGATTTCTCGCGCTGGTTCGTGCAGAGCGTGCAGGCGCTCGGCGTTCCGTACAACCACGACTTCAACGGCGCGCATCAGCGCGGCGTCGGCTTTTACCAATTCATGAACCGGCGCGGCAAGCGCAGCAGCGCCGCTTACGCCTTTCTCGCTCCGCTGGAAGGCGATCCCAACTTGACCGTTCGGCTGCATTGCAGGGGCGAGCGCATCGAAATCGAGAACGGCCGCGCGGTTGGCGTAACCTGGCGCGACGCCGCTGGCGTGCAGCGCCGCGCCGCGGCGGACGGCGAGGTCATCGTCGCCGCCGGCTCGCTGGTGACGCCCCAACTCTTGATGCTGTCGGGCATCGGCGCCGCCGCTCAACTGAAGACGCACGGGATCGAATGCCGCGTCGATCTGCCGGGCGTCGGCGAGAACCTGATCGACCACCCCGAAGTGCCGATCGCCGCCATGGCGAATGGCCGTCATGGATATTACCGGCAAGCCGTCGGCTGGCGCATGCTGCTCAATGGAATGCAATTCAAGCTGTTCGGCACGGGGCGTTTGACGACAGCGGGAGTCGAAGCGGGCGCCTTCGTCAACCCGACGAACTCCGAGGACGAACCGACGATCCAGGCCTTCTGCGTGCCGGTCGTCTATCTCGATCGCGACGCGCTGGGGCTCGTCGAGGACACTTATGGCTTGACCGTCACGACAGTCGTCGTGAAGCCGAGGTCACGCGGCTTTGTCCGATTGCGTTCGGCCAACCCGGATCAAATGCCGCTCGTCTCGCCAAATCTCCTGAAAGATCCCGCCGACATGCAGGCGATGATCGACGGTCAACGGTTCTTCTTGCGCGCCTTTCAGACCGCGCCGCTCGCCGACCGGATCGCGCGGATCGGCATTCCGGATCCGACCGACCTCAGTGATCAGGCATTGATCAATCACTGCCGTCGATTCGTGAAGACCAACTATCACCCGAGCGGAACCTGCCGAATGGGCGCCGGCGACGATCCGATGGCGGTGCTGGATTCACGCTTGCGCGTGCGCGGCGTCGAGCGGCTGCGCGTCTGCGATCTCTCCGCCATGCCGAACATCAACGCCGGCAACACCAACGCGCCCGCCATGATGCTGGGAAGCCGATGCGCGGATTTCGTGGCTGCCAGCGGGAGTCGGACCGCGGCCGACTAGCTAAGCTAAGGGTCTGATCAGGAAACGAGCGCCCTATCTGTGATTGCGAGCAGGCGAAGCAACCCAGACTTGGGCTGTGCTTCCGCTGCTTAGTCTGGGTTGCTTCGCTGTCGCTCGCAATGACGACCTATGCTTCTGCACGCCACCCCGTGCGCCGCTGGCACGGGGCAAGGCCGTCCACGGCGTCGATTTTTCTTTCTGAAAAATGAAATCTGCGTTATGGTGTTTTCCGAACTCATCAGGGCTCTTGATCCTGGTCGGGATGGCGCGGCCTTTTTGAACTCGAGGATAGGAATTTGGAAGTCGCGATTTGCGGTCTGGCGGTCTTGGGTCTGGAACTCGGGAGGAGACCGCCGAGCCGATTGTCGACTCTTTTGAACGGAGGCGTTTCGGTAAACGCGGTGCGAGAGGCTGAGGGCAAACGGAGTCGCCCGGAAATGGCGCCGCAACGGCTTGAAAAGACTGAATCCGGGCTCGGAAATGGTATGGCCTCGGAAGCCTCGAACCCACAAGATCTGGTACCTGGGCGCGCGGCTGGCGTGCGCGTTCCGGCCGCGAGAATGGCAAAGTTGCAAAGTTGCAGAGTTGCAGAGTTGCAGAGTTGCAGAGTTGCAGAAAAAGGGTAACCGGGGCAGATTCCCGGGCGTGGCTGAGCTAGCTGGGCGCTTCGCGGATGAGGCTCGGGAGCTGTGGGATTTGGAGTCCTGGGATGCCGAGGCGGGCGCCGAGATAGTCGAGGAAAGAGATTTTGAGCTTCTTGCAGGTCTTGGCGAGGCCGAGCATGACGTCGCGGGCTTGACGGCCGCTTTCGCTGACGGTCCCGCCGGAGATTTTTCGCTTTGTCACAAAATCGCGGATGGCGTTTTCCGAGGCGTTG
>DASXYQ010000217.1:0-5105 GCA_036502445.1 Roseiarcus sp.
TCGTTCGCGAAGACGACGAGGAGACCCGGCATCGGGTGACGCTCGCCGCCGCTTCTTTCGCGCGCCTCGCGCCGGGAGCAGCGGCGCCGGAGCGTTGCATCGAAGCCGCGTTTCGGTTTCTGCTCGACCGCGAGCCCGCGCGAGCGATCCTGCGCCGCTTCGACGTCGAAATCATCCCAAAATACTTCCCCGAATTCGAGCGCGAGTTGCCGGGATACCTCGCGGATGAACGTCCGGGGCGAGCGCCGTGAAGCTCGAGGGGCCCGCGAGCGGGTCGGCGATGGAGCCGATCCATTTTTTCGGGCCGACGCACTGGCGCCACACTTGCAGATCGCTAGGATGGCATCCCGATCTCTTCCCCGAGGCGCGCGCATGGCCGAGACGACGATCAATCGGGCCTATTTTTCGGGGCTGCTGCAGAGCGTCGCCGAACGTGGTCGTGCGTGGGTCGGCATCAAGCGCGACGAGCCGCTTGGGGTCAAGGCGCTGCTGAGCCTGTCGGTGAAGCTGCTGAGGGGGCGCGGCGAGGCCTCCGGCGCCGCGACGGCGCTCGCGATCCTGGACGGCTACGGCGCGCTGGAGCCAGCGGAGCGGCGCGCATGGCTGGAGGGCGCCGCGACGCGGTTCGGCCCCGACCTCGACGCGCTCGCGGCCGCGGCCCGCGCGTTCCTCGAGGCGCCGGACGACGCGAAGGCGGCCGATCTTTCGGACCGCGCGGAGCCGACGCGGCAAGAGCTGATCCGCCGGCTCAACCATGCGCCGGGCGGCACGCTCGCGCTGGTGCGCATGCGCGAGGACCTTCTGGACGCGATTTCCGACGGCGCGCCGCTCCAGGCATTCGATCGCGATTTCCGGCACCTGTTCGCAACCTGGTTCAATCGCGGCTTCCTCGTGCTCCGGCGGATCGATTGGACGACGCCGGCCAATATTCTGGAGAAAATCATCCGCTACGAAGCTGTGCACGCTATCAGCGGCTGGGAGGACCTGCGCCGCAGGCTGGAGCCGCCGGATCGCCGGCTCTATGCATTCTTTCATCCCGCGCTCGACGACGAACCTTTAATTTTCGTCGAGGTGGCTCTGACCACGGCGATCCCGGACGCGATCCAGCCTCTGCTCGCGTCCGAACGAGTTCCGCTCGCGCCCGCAGCAGCGACGACGGCGGTCTTCTATTCGATCTCGAACGCGCAACGCGGGCTCCAGGGCGTCAGTTTCGGCAATTTCCTGATCAAGCAGGTGGTCGAGGATCTGCGCCGGGAATGGCCGCGCCTGCAGAACTTCGTCACGCTTTCGCCAGCGCCCGGCTTCGCTGCCTGGCTCGCGCGCGAACGCGCAAAACCGGCCTCGCCGCTACTTTCGAGCGAGGCGCGGCGAGCGCTCGATCTGACCGATCATCCCCGCTGGGCCGCGAAGGTCGGCGCGACCGAAGCGGTCGCGCGAGCGATTCCGCCGCTCGCCGCGCATTACTTTCTCCACGCGCGCTCGACCGCGGGCCGCGCGCTCGATCCGGTCGCGCGCTTTCACCTCGGGAACGGCGCGCGGCTGGAGCGCCTCAATCCGCGCGGCGACCTCTCCGAGGCCGGCCTCGAGCAGTCGCTTGGGCTGATGGTGAACTATCTCTACGACCTCGATCACATCGAGGAGAACCATGAAGCTTACGCCAACCGCGGCGAGATCGCCGCCTCCTCGGCCATACGCAAGCTCGCCCCGGCGCCGGGTTCGAACGAGGGGCGGAAGAAGAAAGGGGCGTGAGCGGGGCGGCGCGAAGCCCATCTGTCGGGCTGAAACCGCCGTCGCTCGAACGCGTCGATGTGCGAGACCGTGCGCGCATTCCGGCAAGACACCTTCTCACGCAATCTATCGCTATACCAACGAAGGCTTATCGCCGGCGCGATGTGGTTCTGCTTGTCAGCAGTCTAGAAAGAACGTGTGAGATCGATTTAGCTTTTGGAAAGAGGTTTGGTCCAAAAAAAATCCAGGTGTGTCGAGGGACATCGGGCGTAAAGCGAAATTATACGATGAGTCGGATCCGCTTCAATATACCGATCCGCTTCTGGGGTGACGCCGCCAAATCCGGGACATGTTCTTTTCCCGCCGAACCCAGTCTGAAGCGACTTCGAGCTTGGACCGCAATATTGGCCGCGGCGGCGTTCGCACTTGTCGCGATGCTCCTACTGGACGGCTTTGGGTTCCCTGCCGTGTTCGCAGTTTTGACGACGCCCGCGGCGCTGTTCGTTCTTCGCCAGGTCCGACGATATTTTATTCTGAAAATCGCCGTCTCCAATATGTGGCAAGGCCTCGCATTTTATAATTCCAACGGCGAACTCGTCCTCTACAATGGGCCGTTCTGCGCCATGCTCGGTTTGTCGCCCGCGGACGTGCGATGCGCCAAGACCCATCGCGCAATCATCGACTTGTCATTCCAGGCCGGCAATTGCGACGCCTCATCCGCCGAACAGGCCTGGCGCAAGGACGTCGCCTTCATCGCGCGCCGCCAGGCGGCCCTCGCCTACATCGAATTGCCGGGAAACCGAAGCGTCGCCGAATCCCACGAACCGACCGCGGATGGAGGATGGATCAGGACTTATGCCGACGTGACCGATCGACGGCAAATCGAAGCGCGGATGATCCATTTGGCGCATCATGACGGGCTGACCGACCTGGGCAACCGCGTGCTCTTCTATCAGAGGCTGGAACAGGCGCTGGAAAACGCGTCCGAAGCAACCCCTGTCGCGCTCATGTTTCTCGATTTGGATCGGTTCAAGTCGGTGAACGACACTTTGGGGCATGCGGTCGGCGACCAGTTGCTGAGGCTGGTCGCCGACCGGCTTCGGCGCGCGGTCCGCGAGGAGGATGCGGTAGCGCGGTTAGGCGGCGACGAGTTCGCGATCATCCAGAACGGGATCCGGGACGCGAGCCAGGTTCGCGAACTCGCCGAGCGCCTCGTCGCCGCCATCGGCGCCCGGTACGAAATCGGAGGGGTTCCGGTCAGCATCGGCGTCAGCCTCGGAATCGTGCTGGCGCCGAGCGACGGGGTGGCGTCGGACCGTCTGTCGAGGAACGCCGACATTGCCCTTTACCGCGCCAAATCTGTGGGACGGGGCGCGTATTGCTTCTTCGCTGACTTGGATGCGGCGCTCCAGCAGCGCCGGCTCGTCGAGGCCGAAGTGAACTAGCCGCCGCGATGATGCCAATTCAAACGGAATGAGCGACGATTGAATAGCCTTCGGGCGAGAATAATCGCTTCGTCCCTCCGCGTGAGAGGACTCCATCCCTCAATGAAAATTCCGCCCTCGCGGCAACGCCCGCCGCAGTTCCCCAGCATCGAACTGCGGCTCCGGCGGCGGTCCGGGCGAACCCGAGAACAGCTGCACTTGCGCGAAGCGATTGCCCTGCCGCTTCTGCGCCATGGTCAATTGCGGGCGGCGGACTTCGTCTGATGGGGCGAGGGTTTCTATGTCGCGGCCTTCGTCGGAGAGCTGGCCGAGCATCGGCGTCAGGTCCTCCATGCGCTCGGCGATGATATGGATGACGCCTATCTCGTTCTGCAATTTGCCCGATACGGCGACGAAGCGGGCGCCGATGACGATCGCGCGCAAGCGTTCGAACGCCTTCGGCCAGACGATGATGTTGGCAACGCCCGTCTCGTCCTCCAGCGTCATGAAGATCACGCCTTTGGAAGTGCCCGGACGCTGGCGCACCAGCACCAGCCCGGCGACGACGATCCGCTCGCCGCTCGTGATGCGGCCCAGCGCGTCGGAGCGCTTGATCCCGCGTTGCGTCAGCCGCGCCCGCATGAAGGCGACGGGATGCGCCTTCAATGAAAGCGACAGACGCCGGTAATCCTCGACCACATGCGCGCCGAGCGGCATCGGCGGCAGCTTGGCGTCGGGCTCCTCGTCGGGTCCGGGCCTGTTATGCGCGAACAGCGGCAGATCGTCCTGATCGCCGACGCGGTTGAGCGCGCGCACCGCCCACAAAGCCTCGCGCCTGTCCAATCCCAGCGACCGGAACGCGTCCGCGTCGGCGAGGCGCTCCAAAGCCGCGAGGGAAATGCCGCCGCGGAGCCAGAGATCGCGCACCGAGTCATAGCCCGTACCGCGCGCCTCGACGAGCTTGCGCATCTCCTCCTCGCGCGCACCGATGATCTGGCGCAGGCCGAGCCGCACGGCGTGCGCGGAGCGGATGTGGTCGGCCATTGAGGCGTGACGGGGGTGAAGTTTACCCTTCTCCCGCAAAGCGGGAGAAGGGTTTTGCTCTTCCAGCGTGCAATCCCAGTCCGAGAGGTTTACGTCCACTTCCCGCACCTCTACCCCATGTTCGCGCCCGTCGCGCACGAGCTGCGCGGGCGCGTAGAAGCCGAGCGGCTGCGAATTCAGCATCGCGGCGAGGAAGACGTCGGGATAGCGGCATTTCATCCAGCAGGAGGCATAGACCAGCAGCGCGAAACTCGCCGCATGGCTCTCCGGGAAGCCGTATTCCCCAAAACCCTCGATCTGGCGGAAACAGCGCTCGGCGAACTCTCGATCGTAGCCCTTGGCCGCCATGCCCTCGACCATTTTGGCCTGAAAAGTCGCGATCGTGCCCACGCGGCGGAAGGTCGCCATCGCACGCCGCAATCTGTCGGCCTCGGCGGGCGTGAAGCCCGCCGCGACGATCGCGATCTTCATCGCCTGTTCCTGGAACAATGGCACGCCGAGCGTCCGCACGAGGACGGCTTCCAGCGCCGGCGACTCGTAGTTCACCGCCTCCAGGCCCTGCCGGCGGCGCAGATAGGGGTGGACCATGTCGCCCTGGATGGGGCCCGGCCGCACGATCGCGACCTCGATCACGAGGTCGTAGAACGACCTGGGCTTGAGACGCGGCAGCATGGACATCTGCGCCCGGCTCTCGATCTGGAACACGCCGATCGTGTCCGCCCGCTGGATCATGGCGTAGACGCACGCCTCCTCGGGCGGGATGCCGGCGAGCGTGAGGTCCCGCCCATAGTGCCGGCGGATGAGCTCGAAGCCCTTGCGGATGCAGGTCAGCATGCCGAGCGCGAGGACGTCGATCTTGAGGGTGCCGAGGACCTCGATGTCGTCCTTGTCCCACTCGATGACGGTGCG
>DASXYQ010000218.1:0-2586 GCA_036502445.1 Roseiarcus sp.
TTTGGCTCCCCGAGCAGGACTCGAACCTGCGACCATTCGATTAACAGTCGAATGCTCTACCAGCTGAGCTATCGGGGATCATGCCGGTTGGCGCGGGGGCGATATAGCAGAAATTCCTTCGATTGAAAGCAGCGATTTCGAGTCCTCGGCTCTAGCCTTGCCGACGCGACCGCGCGGCCCCACGTTGGCGCGATGATCGATCCCGCGCGCTGCCCCGAATTGCTGACCCCCGCCGAGATGGGCGAGGCCGACCGAATGACGATCGCCGGCGGGATTCCCGGCATCGTCCTGATGGAGCGGGCGGGTGCGGCGGTCGCCGAAGTGGCGGCGCGGATGGCCCGCAGCGGCGGCCGGATCGCCATCCTTTGTGGCCCGGGCGGCAATGGCGGCGACGGCTTCATTGCGGCGCGGCTGCTCGCCGATCGCGGCTACCGCGTCGAACTTTTCCTGCTGGGCGCGCGCGAGGCGCTGCGCGGCGATCCCGCTCTGGCGGCCCAACGCTATGGCGGCGCCGCGGCGGCCGCTGAAGCTTTCGATCCCGACGGCGCGGACCTCGTGATCGATGCGCTCTACGGCGCCGGGCTTTCCCGCGACGTCGACGGGCTGGCGCGCGAATGCGTCGAACGCATCAACGATTTCGCCTCCCGCGGAGGGGCGGTGCTGAGCGTCGACGTCCCTTCCGGAATCGACGGCGAAACCGGCGCCGTTCGCGGCGTCGCGGTCCACGCGTCCGCGAGCGTCAGTTTCTTTCGGTTGAAGCCGGGCCATCTCTTGCTTCCGGGCCGCGAACATTGCGGACCTCTCGCGCTCGCTGACATCGGCATCGACGCGGCCGCGCTGGCGGCGATCGCGCCGCGGACCTTTCTCAATGCGCCGGCGATATGGCGCGGCGCCTTTCCGCGGCTCGAGGCCGGATCGCACAAATATACCCGCGGCTCCGCCCTGGTGCTCTCGGGCGCGGCGCATCGCACGGGGGCGGCGCGGATGGCGGCGCGCGCGGCGTTGCGGGTCGGCGCGGGCCTGGTCGCGCTCGCCAGTGCGCCCGATGCGGTCGCGGTCAATTCGGCGCATTCGACGGCGGTGATGATCGAGCCGTTCGACGGGCCGGACGGCTTTGCGGCGCTGCTGGCCGATTCCCGGCGCAACGCCGTTCTGATCGGCCCCGGCGCGGGCGTCGGCGGAGCGACGCGGGCGCTCGTCGAGGCGGCGCTGACCGGCGAGAGCGACCGTCCCCGCGGGCTCGTGCTCGACGCGGACGCTCTCAGCAGTTTCGCCGGCGATTCGGCGGGGCTCGGCGAACTCGTCGCCAGGCACGGCCACGCGACGATAGCGACCCCGCACGAGGGCGAGTTCCACCGGCTGTTTCAGGGCCGCGACGATATCCTCGGCGCGCCGAGCAAGCTCGCGCGGGCGCGCCTCGCCGCGGCCGCGCTCGGAGCGGTCGTGATCTACAAAGGAGCCGACAGCGTCGTCGCCGCGCCGGACGGACGCGCCTCGATCGGCTGGGATCTGCCGCCGACCCTCGCCACCGCCGGTTCGGGCGACGTGCTGGGCGGTCTCGCCTGCGGGCTTCTCGCGCAGGGCATGCCGGCGTTCGAAGCCGCCAGCGCCGCCGTATGGCTGCATGGCGCCTGCGCCCGCGCGTTCGGACCGGGGCTGATCGCGGAGGATTTGCCCGAAGCCTTGCCGGGGGTGTTGCGCGCTCTGACCGCGAGCTGCCGGCCTGAGGCGACGCCCAACAATTTGTGAGTCGACGAGACCCATTGGCCTCCAACCGTCATTGCGAGCGAAGCGAAGCAATCCACGGTTCCGTTGTCGGCAGCCCGCTGCTGACACCGCAAGCCATTGAAACAACTACTACACGGCCGGTTTTTGCAATTCGTCGGCGAACCATCTCGTGGATGGCTGAATTGCTTCGCTACGCTCGCAATGACGGGAGCGCCCGTCGAAATGGCGACAGTCGGAGCAAGTCGTCTTTGCAACTCGCGTCATTGGTTTTTGGTGGCCGCCTCAGTCGGTAGTGTACGCATCGGGGAAGGGCACAGTCAGGATGAGCTGTCCCGTGATGTCCGTGATCTCGAACTGGCCATCCGGGTTTTTTCCGCTCTTCACTCTTGCAGCCATGATTTCACGGGCCGACAGGATCGCCTCTTGGCGCGCCGCTGTCAGGCTTTCGCACTCCTGTCCCTCCGGGTCCTCCAGAAACTCCTTGCTATTTCTGAGATTGAAGTAAAAGCGAGGCATCGCTTCCTCCTCTATCGAAAAACTGCGGGGTCATATGAATCGACTCGCTTTGAGAGCGCGCAACATCTGCGCTCGCGCATCGTTGGTCGAATATTTCTCGTCTTGGTCGGCGGCTCTGACCAACATGTCGCTGGCGTACTTCCAATGGCTGTCGCTCTGGGAGGTCACAGGCAGGCGTACTATGAATTCGCGCGCTTGAGCCAGCGATGCGATGGCGCCGCCGTCTGCAAGCGGGATCGATTTGAAGGGGCGCTTCCAATTTAAGCTCATGCTCGACATCCTCCGCGCTTCTGGGCTGGTTCGCCCTTTCAGCGCGGTCCTGCCGGACCATTGAAGAGCGAA
>DASXYQ010000219.1:0-2495 GCA_036502445.1 Roseiarcus sp.
CCGTCGAGCCCCGACTGCCGCGGGGTCGGCGCCGGCAAATGGCAGGGCAGCGTGCGCACGTCGCCCAGCGGGGTGATGCATTCGGTCATCCCGCCGATCTCGCTCGCCTCGATCGGCTCGCGGCGAACGTCGGGGTTGCGGCGCAGCAGCGCGGCGATCTGGCCCTCGCCCTCCTCGGGCTCCAGCGAGCACGTGCAATAGACGATCGCGCCTCCCGGCCGGGTGAGCGTAACCGCGCGGTCGAGCAGATCGGCCTGCAGCTTGCCGAGGGTGGCGATGTTCACGGGACGCTTGGTCCAGGCGACGTCGGGATGGCGCCGAATGGTGCCGGTGGCGGTGCAGGGCGCATCCAGCAGCGCCGCGCCGAAAGGCGGCGCCTCGAACGTCAGCGCGTTGGCGACGACGAGGTCGGCTTCGAGCCGCAGTCTCGCGAGATTGCCGGCGAGCCGCTTCAGCCGCTGCGCCGAGCGATCGACCGCGGAGACGGCGGCGCCGGCGAGCGCGAGCTGCGCGCATTTGCCCCCGGGCGCCGCGCAGAGGTCGATCGCGCGCTCCTCCGGCGCCAACGACAGCAACCGCGCGGGCAGCGCGGCGGCGGCGTCCTGCACCCACCACTCCCCGTCGGCGTAACCGTCGAGCTCCGTGATCGGCGCGTGAGAATCGAGCCGGACCGAACCGGTAGGAAGCACCCTGCCGCCCAACCGCGCCGCCCAGCCCTCGGCATCGCTCTTGACGCTGATGTCGAGCGTCGGCTCCTCGCGGTTCGCACGCGCGATGGCTCTGGCGGTTTCCTCGCCGTAGGCGCTCCGCCAACGCGCGCCGAGCCACGCCGGCGTATCGTCGTCGAACGGGTCGGAGGCCGCGAGGATCTCCGCCTTGGAGCGCGCGATGTTGCGCAGCACCGCGTTGGCGAGTCCCGAGAACGGCGCGGCTGCCGGGTCGAGGCGCACGGCGCGCACCGCCAGATCGACCGCCGCATGATCGGAGGCGTCGAGAAACAGAACTTGCGCCGCGGCGCCGACAAGGATCCATTCGAGCGAACCGGCCTTTTTCGGCATGCCCTTTTCCAGGAACGAAGCGAGCGCCTTGCGGATGGTGCCGAACCGTCGCATCGCGACGGTGGCGATCGAGCGCGCGAGGGCTCGATCGCGCGCGTCGAGTCCGAGCGAGCCCGGCTCGTCGTTGCCGGGGAAGCGCTCCTCCAGCGGGCGCGCCAAATTCAGCGCGTCGCCGATCGCTTGCGCGGCCGCCCAACGCGCCGCAAAGCCCGGGGTCGCTTCGGGAGGCGTGAGGCGGGGCGCCCCCACGGAACGGCTGTAGGCGGGTCTGTTCGGCTTCATGCTTTGGTTCTCGCTCCACCCGCAACGAATCAGGAGGCGACAATGTTCCCGATGCCACTATAGCGCGAAACGCCGCCGAATTCGTTGCGCGACCTCGCTTTCGGCGCGAAGCAAACCCATGTAATGTCAGCCAATGCGATGACGTTGCGTAAGTGACGGCAGCGCGCGAAGACAGGAGAACAAAGCTTCATGTCCATGGAAAGCCGCGGCACGTCAATCCCATCCGCCGGGGCGGACGAAAGACGCGCTCTCACGCCGGCGGCGCAACGCGCGCTAGCCGAGGCTGCGGCGCGGCGCGCGAGCGAAGCCGCCCCGAGACCGCGGGAATTGAATGGACGAAAAGGGCCCGACCCCGTTCGCTACGGCGATTGGGAAGTGAAGGGCGTCGCGACGGATTTTTGACCTTTGATTGCGCCCAGCGCATCAGCGCGTCATCACCACCGTCGTACCGACCCTGACGCGGTCGAACAAGTCGATGACGTCCTCGTTATACATCCGGATGCAGCCGTAGGACGCCGCGCCGCCGACGGACGCGCGCATCTTCGCGGTGGTGCCGTGGATGGCGATCTCGTCGCGATCGAGCGTGATCGCCCGCGGACCCATCGGGTTGTTCGGCGAACCGCCGGGAATGAGATCGGGCAACTCGGGGTGGTCGCGCTTCACCGATTCGGGCGGCGACCAGGCGGGCGCGACATATTTACCGTCGACCCGCGCGAAGCCGCTCCATTCCTTGCCGCGTTTGGCGACCGCGACGGGATAGGCCAGCGCGCTGCGGGAATCGATGACGAGGTAGAGTGTTCGCGCGCCCTGGCTGATCACGATCGTGCCGGGGGAATAGGGCGAGGGAAAATCGACGACCGAGCGCGCGTCGGCGGTCGTCGCCCACAAGGCCATGAAGACGCCGGCAAGCCGGGACACGCGTTTGAACTCGAGCGGAGAAGACATGTTTCCTAAACCGGTCGCGGACGACGAAATGAGGATACAGAGGCCGCGGACCCAGGCGCGGATGTTCTGATTCCTCGGTAAATATTCCCCTTGAACTCGGCGCGCCCGACATGGACGCGCCGCCGGGGAAAACGTATGGATTTGCCCTCGGGGGACGATATCTGAAGACGGGACGAACGGCGCGATGTTGACCAACAAAGGCAAATACGG
>DASXYQ010000220.1:0-2008 GCA_036502445.1 Roseiarcus sp.
GCGCGCCCCAATCCGCGCGCCGCGCCGGTCACCATTGCGACCTTGCCCGCAAGCCTGTCGTGATACGCCACGGTGTTCATCACTCGTCCTCCTAAGTGCGATATTATGCAATATAAATATGTATTAATTGCTCCTCTGGCGCCGCCCGAACCCGACCTCGAGAGCCGCGCTGGGGAGCGGGAGGAAAATTTTCCCCCCTACAAAGCCTTGAAAACTCACAAAACCAGGAAATTCTCCTCCGGCGCGCTCCTCGAACGACCGCGTCCTCGAGCCTGCCCCGATTCAGTTCAACTCCTTGGGCGAATAGCCCAGCAGGTCGCGCGCGATGATGAGGCGCTGGATTTCCCCGGTGCCCTCGTAGATGTCGAATATCCGGGCGTCGCGAAACCATTTCTCCGCCAGATGTTCCGCCGAAAGGCCGCAAGCGCCGAGAATTTCGATGCAGGCCTGGGTCGCCTCCCGTGCGAGGCCACCCCCCATCGCTTTGGCGACCGAGGACTCGATCTTGCCAGGTCCCTCGTTCTGCTCGACCCATTTGGCGCGAACCACAGTGATCCAGGTCGCTTCCCATTCGGCCTCGAGCTCGAGCATGCGGTCGGCCGCGGCCGTCAAGCGGGTCGGCCCAGCCTCGTAGTCGGGCGTCACGCCGATTTCCGCGAGGCGCGCCCAGGTGAAATCCATCGCCGCGCGCGAGACGCCGAGCGCGTAGGCGGCGACTACAGGGCGCGATTCGCTGAAGGATCGAAGCGTCTTCTTCAGGTCGCCGTCGATATGGTTGAACGCGGGTATGCGGCAGTTGGAAAACGAGAGGCCCGCGGTGTCCTCGAAACGGATCCCCATCTTGCGTATCTGTCTGCCGACGGAAAAGCCCGGCGTTCCCTTCTCGATCATGAAGGTGGAGAGCTGGCGCGGCCGGTCGGGTTGGATCACTCGCGCGAGCGCCAGCACGGCGTCGCAGCTCTCGGCGTAGGTGATGAAGATCTTCTCGCCCTCGATGATCCATTCGTTGGTCGCAGAATCGAACGTCGCGGTGGTGCGGGTCGAAGCGGGGTCTGAACCGCCGATCGGCTCGGTGAGACCGATCGCGATCGTCTTGTCGGCCCAGCGCGCATATTGTTCGGGCGTGCCTGCGATCTCGAGTACGGTGTTGCCCAGCGAATAGCGCGCTTCGCGCAAGGGGACGCCGCCGTACCAATCCTCGAGATAGAGCAATGCGTGAAGGATCTTTCGCCCGCTTGTTTCGTCGGCATGCCTGTCCAACAGTTCGCGCAGGTCGGGACGACCCGCGGCCTCCTTGAATTCACGGGGAAGCATCCTGTCTTCGTCATGCTCGAATTCGCGGGCATGTCCGACCGCGAGCCTGGCCTGCTCGCGCGCCTCGCCCAGCAACTGGCGGTCCCTCTCGGTCAGGGCGAAGCTGATCATCGCGCACTCTCTCTCAGGCGCCGACCAGCCCGTCGAGGACGGACAAGGATCGGGCGTTGCGGTACCACATCTCCAGCGGCAGATCGCGGACGAAGCCGTGGCCGCCGAAAATCTGCACTCCCTCGTCGGCTCCGGCGAGCCCGTGCTGGGCGCTGTATCGCTGCGCCAGTCGCGCATTGCGCGTCGCCGTGGGGCTACCGTCGAGTTCGGCGGCGGCGCGGACCGCCATCCAACGCATGGCCTGATTGGCGATGTGCATGTCCGCCAGTTTGAAAGCGACGCTCTGCTTCCGCGCGATCGCCTCGCCGTGGACGATGCGTTCTTTGGTGTAAGGGAGCGCATAGTCGAAGACCGCGCGCGAAAGGCCGGCGAGGATCGCGCTCAGGGCGACGCGCGAGGAATCGGCGATTCGTTGAACGTCGGCGCCCGCGTCCTCTCCCAGCCGCGCTTCGTCGGAGACGAATACGCCGTCGAAAGCGATGTCCGCCATTTCCAGGGCGCGTAGGCCGAGAGTTCCCTTGGCGGGGGCAATCCGAACGCCCGGCTCGGTGGGCGAGACGACGAAAGCCATTGGAGCGCCGTC
>DASXYQ010000221.1:0-7064 GCA_036502445.1 Roseiarcus sp.
AGCTCGCGCCGCAGCAGGCGCAAAGCCGTTTCCAGCTGGTGTTCCGCCGATTTATTGACGTCTTCGCCCGACCGGATCATCCGCTGGCGCTGTTTCTCGATGATCTGCAATGGCTCGACTCGGCGACCCTCGATTTGCTCGAGGATCTCGTGACCCGGTCGGATTTGCGGCATCTGATGCTGATCGGCGCCTACCGAGACAACGAGGTCGACGCCACTCATCCGTTGACCCGCAAGCTCGCTGCGATTCGCCAAGCCGGAGCGCAGGCGCAGGAGATCCGCCTGGCGCCACTCGCTCGCGATGACCTCCGGCGATTGATCGCGGATGCCCTTCATTGCGAGTCCGAACGCGTCGCGCCGCTGGCGCGGCTGGTGGAGGAGAAGACCGCCGGCAATCCGTTCTTCGTGATTCAGTTTCTGCACGCTCTCGCTGAAGAAGGCTTGCTCGACTTCGACCACGACGGGGCGCGCTGGCGCTGGGATCTCGAGCGCATTCACGCCAAGGGTTATACCGATAACGTCGTCGACCTCATGGTCGGCAAGCTGAGCCGCCTGCCGGTCGAATCGCAGCAGGCTTTGCAGCAGATGGCCTGCCTCGGCAACACCGCCGAAATGACCATGCTTTCGCTCGTTCTCCAGATCACGGAGGAGCGGATCCACGCGGCGCTCTGGCCGGCCTTGCGCCAGGAACTCGTCGAGCGCCTGGATGGCCGTTACCGATTCAGTCATGACCGGGTGGAGGAGGCCGCCTATTCGCTGATCCCTGAAGCATTGCGCGGTGAAGTTCATCTCCGGATCGGCCGCCAGCTGGTGGCGCAGACGCCGTCCGAGCAGCGGGAGGAGGCGATCTTTGATATCGTCAATCAGCTCAACCGCGGCGCGCGATTGATTGCCTCGCCAGACGAGCGCGAGCAGCTGGCCGAGTTCAACCTGATCGCGGGCAAGCGCGCCAAGGCGTCTACCGCCTATGCCTCGGCGCTCACCTATCTCGCCAGCGGCGCGGCGTTGTTGGCCGAAGACTCGTGGGAGCGCCGGCGCGAGCTCGCCTTTGCGCTGGAGCTGCACCGCGGCGAATCCGAGTTTCTCAGCGGCGCGCTGACGGAAGCGGAGCATCGCCTGGCGGCGCTGTCGACCCGCGCCGCGAATACAGTGGAGCGAGCCACGGTCGCGTGTTTGCGCGTGGATCTGTACACGACGCTCGATCAGAGCAGCCGCGCCATTGCCGCCGGTCTCGACTACCTCAGGCATCTGGGCATCGACTGGTCGCCGCATCCGACCGAAGAGGAAGCGCGACGCGAATACGAGCGAATCTGGTCGCAGCTCGGGAACCGCAAGATCGACGCTCTGATCGAGCTACCCTTGATGAGCGACCCGGCATCGCTCGCGACATTGGACGTTCTCACCAAGATTGGACCGCCTGCATTCTATACGGATACGAACCTGCTCGCCCTGGTCGCCTGCCGAGCGGTCAATCTCAGCCTCGAGAACGGCAACTGCGACGCTTCGTGCAGCGCCTATACGTATCTCGGCATGATCGCGGGCCCCCGCTTCGGCGACTATCAGGCTGCATACCGCTTCGGTCGGCTCGGCTACGACCTGGTTGAAGAACGCGGACTGACGCGTTTCCAGGCCAGGACCTATATGGACTTCGGCAATGTGGTTCTGCCTTGGACGAGACACGTCCGGACGGGCCGAGATCTGGTGCGCCGCGCGTTCGAGGCGGCAAATAAGGTCGGCGATCTCACTTACGCCGCCTATTGCGGCAACGAATTGAACACGAACCTTCTCGCGGCGGGCGATCCGCTCGCCGAGGCGGAACGCGTAGCCGAGCATGGCCTCGCGTTCGCGCAGAAGGCGCGGTTCGGGTTTGTTATTGATGCCATCGCTACCCAACTCGGGCTGATCCGGACGCTGCGCGGCTCGACGCCGAGGTTCGGCTCGTTTGACGATGGTCAGTTTGATGAGTCTCGGACCGAGCGCCGCTTTTCAGAAAATCCAGATCTGGCTTTCGTCGAATGCTGGTACTGGGTCCGCAAGCTGCAGGCGCGTTTCCTGGCCGGCGACTTTGCCCCGGCCATCGAGGCCGCGTCGCGGGCGCAACGGCTGCTTTGGACATCGCCGTCAATGTTCGAAACGGCGGAGTACCACTTTTATGGCGCGCTGTCGCGCGCCGCTTCTTGCGATGTCGCAACAGCCGGTGAGAGGCGCGAGCTCCTGAAGGCTCTCGCTGCTCACCACGAGCAACTCCGGGTGTGGGCGCAGAATTGCCCGGAGAATTTCGGGAACCGCGCCGCCCTGGTGGGCGCGGAGATCGCACGCCTCGAGAGTCGCGAGCTCGATGCTGAGCGCCTGTACGAGCAGGCCATTCGATCCGCGCGCGCCAACGGCTTCATTCACAATGAAGCGCTCGCCTACGAAGTGGCCGCGCGCTTCTATGCTGGGCGAGGATTCGAAGAGTTTGCCCGTCTATATTTGCAGAAGGCCCGCTACGGCTATCAGCGTTGGGGCGCCGATGGAAAGGTGCGACAACTCGAGGAGACCTATCCCCACCTCAGGGCGGAAGAGGCGGCGCCCGCCTCGACGAGCACCATCGCGACGCCGGTCGAGCGCCTCGACCTCGCGACCGTGATCAAGGTATCGCAGACCGTCTCGAGCGAGATGGTGCTGGAGAAACTGATCGACACGCTCATGCACACCGCGATCGCGCAGGCGGGCGCGGAACGCGGCCTGTTGGTCCTGTCGCGAGGGGCCGAGCCGCGGATCGAGGCGGAAGCGACGACCTCCAGCGACACGATCCTGGTGGAACTCTGCGATGCGCCGGTGACCGCCTCCGCGCTGCCGGAGACGGTGCTGCACTATGTTTTGCGCACGCGGGAGAGCGTCGTTCTCGATGAGGCCGCGAGCGAGCCCTCGTTCGCCGCGGACCCTTATATCCGGCAACGCCAGGCGCGTTCGATCCTCTGCCTGCCATTGATCAACCAGGCCAAGCTGATCGGCGTTCTCTACCTCGAGAATACCCTTGGGGCGCGCGCCTTCGCTCCGGCCCGAATCGCGGTGTTGAAACTCATCGCCTCGCAGGCGGCGATCTCGCTCGAGAATACCCGTTTGTACCGCGATCTCGAACTGCGCGAAGCCAAGATCCGGCGCCTGGTCGACGCCAACATCATCGGTATTTACGTCTGGGAGTTGGAAGGTCGGATTCTCGAAGCCAACGACGCGTTTCTCCGGATGGTGGGGCACGACCGTGACGATCTCGTCTCGGGTCGCCTGCATCGGACCGACCTGACGCCAGTCGAATGGCGCGACCGTACTGCGCGCGCCGTAACCGAGCTGAAAGACACCGGAGCCATCCAACCCTACGAGAAGGAATTCTTCCACAAAGACGGCGGCCGCGTGCCCGTCTTGCTCGGTGCGGCAAGCTTCGATGAAATTGAGAACCAAGGCGTTACCTTTGTGCTCGATTTGACCGAGCGCAAGCGGGCTGAAGCGGATCTGCGCGAGAGCGAGCGGCGATATCGCGAAATTCAAGCGGAGTTCGCGCACGCGAACCGCGTCGCGACAATGGGGCATCTCACGGCCTCGATAGCTCACGAGATCAGCCAGCCGATCACCGCTACGGTCTTCGACGCCGAGGCCGGTTTGCTCTGGCTTGCCGCCCAGCCGCCGAATTTGGAGGAGGTGCGGCAAATCCTCACCCGGATCGTCCGGAGCGGCAATCGAACCGGAGAGGTCATCGGCCGGATTCGCGCGCTCATCAAGAAGGCGCCGCTGCGCAAGGAGCGGTTGGAGATCAACGGAGCCATCCGCGAGGTGATCGAACTCACCCGCGGGGAAGCGCAGAAGAACGGCGTCGTGGTGCGGGCACAACTCGCAGACGGCTTGCCGCTGATTCAGGGAGATCGGGTCCAACTGCAGCAAGTGATCCTCAACTTGGTCGTCAATGCCGTGCAGGCGATGAGCAGCGTCAGCGAGGGCGCGCGAGACTTGCTGATCAGCACGGGGACGGCGGAGCCGGACGGCGTGCTCGTCGCGGTGCGGGATTCGGGTCCGGGGCTGCCTCCATCGAGCGCCGAGCGCCTGTTCGAGGCCTTCTACACCACCAAAGCCGACGGAATGGGGATGGGGCTGTCGATCTGTCGTTCAATGATCGAGGCGCACGGCGGACGATTGTGGGCGAGCGCGAACGAGCCCCGTGGCGCTGTCTTCCGATTCACCGTACCGGCCGATCCAGAGCCGACATAGCGCATTCGGCGGAAACGTCTATCATCCAGGTTGACTGCATTCGGCGTTCGGCTATAAACCCACCGTGGGTTCGTAATTCCCGCACGATTCGTACGGGCATACGGTTCTCATCTCGGGTAGGCTCCGCGCTATCGCTTCGCCGGCGATGTGCTAAGGTGCCGCTAGCGCTGGGGGTTATCCATGCAGACCGTCGTATTCAAAGCCGGTGAGACCATCATCCGGGAGGGCGAAGAGGGCAATACCGCGTTTTACATCGTGAACGGCGCCGTCGACGTCGTTCTCGGCGAGGGCGCCAAAGCGCGGACCGCCTGCACCCTGAATTCAGGCGAGGTGTTCGGCGAGATGTGCTTGATCGAGCCCGGACTGCGATCGGCCACGATCACGGCGGCGACCGATGCGGAGTGCCTTTCCACCTCCTATGAAGAATTCATCGCCGAGATCGAGCACAACCCCGCTCGCGCCGTCGAATTCATGAAGACGCTGGTGCGGCGGTTGCGGCAGATGAACGATCTGATGGAGAGCCTGAGCCCGCAAAAGCGCGGGTTCCGCGACATGGTCCGCGACTGGCAGAAATCGGCCGGACCTGACGGCGCTGGGCGCAAAGAGGGCTCCCTTTCCTTCGACATGATCTGGTGATTCGATTAAAAAAGTACCGTAATACCGGCAAAGCGTAGTGGAATTTTTCCGCGTTGGCTTGGCCTCATCGCGCGTCCCAGCTTGCCGTCACCACCTGCTCCCCGCCAGTCACCCTGCACTTGATTTCGACGATATTGACTTGTTGACGGAGTGGGTCTGCGAACGGAAGAGTGCACTGTCCCCGTAATCCCCTGATTCTTATTTTTCAAAGATTCTTGAAAAATCCTTCCGGATAGCCAGAATTCGTGCTATCGCAGATGATCGCTTCTCTGCAATCGGAGCCGCCTCCGTGACCGCACTGCTCGAGATTCTCGATTGGCCCCGACCCGACTCATTGCGGTCGACGGCCGGATGGTTCTCCTGTGGCGCCCGTTCGACGGAGGGGCTCTCGGCGAATGCGGCTTAGGAAAATCGATGCGAAATTTTCCTGCCTGCAAACCTCTGAAAGTTCACAAAACCGCCAAATATTTTGGCTCCGGCGCGCTGATGGAAATGCCTCCCGCGGGAAGCCTACGATGACCGAAGGCGCGTCGCAGAAAATCGTCCCTCGGGGGTCTCGGCCAACGCGGCGCAGAGATGGAGGGGAAATTTTCCTAGCTGCAAATCCTTGAAATCTCACAAAACCGGGAAAATAATCTCGCAGGGGCGGTCATGGGGAAGCCTCCGCCGGAATCCCGCGGCGCTGAGCTCTTGCTCCCGCTTTTGCCTCACCTCACTCGCGTCCGAGTTCGCCTCGACCGTGCTCGCAACACCTCGGCGTGAACGGGGCATATCCGGAACCGGGGGGACGGGTCGTCGCGGGTTTTCATTCGGCGCGGTCTCCCCTATAGAAGCGACGTCTTCATGGGCGAGAGCGAATGGCCGACGAGCGGACCCCAGCACCCGATTCCGGTCCGGCCGGCGCCCCTGCCGGGCGCAATCCCATCGTGGTCGAAGGCGAGTCGACGGAGGTTCGCGCAGCCGAGGGCGAACCCTCGCCGAGCGAGGCCCCGGCAAACTTCGCATCGACCGACGCGCCGCAGGCGCCGGCGGACACGGCCCCACCCGAAGCGCCGGCGTACTACGCATCGACGGAGGCGCCGGCAGACTCCGCACCGACGGAGGCGCCGCCCGAACCCGCCGCGGCCGCTCCGTTCCCGGCCTCGGCCGATCCCTCCCCGCGCGAGCGAACGTCCGGCGGTGCTTTCGTCTGGGGACTATGCGGCGCGCTCGTAGGCGCCGCGGTTGCGCTCGGTGCGGCGTGGTTTTTCGAGCCGCCAGGCGATTCGTCGCAGGACCTCGCCGCGCGCCTGAGCGCGCTGGAAGCGCGCGCGGCCGCTCCGTCGTCGGAGGAGGCGAAGCTCGAGACGCGCATCGACGGCGTCGAGGCCGCGCAGGCGAGCTTCGCCAAGGCGACCGCGCTGGACGCGATCGACAAGCGCCTGGCGAAGCTGGAATCCGCGCCGGTCAAGCCGGAGATAGTCGCGGCTGCGTTGGCGGAAGCGCGAGCGGCGCGCGACGAAGCGGCCAAGGCTTTGGCTCAGGCGAACGCGGCGGCCCAGGGAAACGGGAAACCCGCGCCGGCCGCGCCGGACCCGCGGATCGCCGAAATCAAGGCCGACGAGGCGGCGCAGGGCGCCCGGATCGACAAGCTCGAAGCCGCGCTCGGCGATCGGACGGGCAAGATCGAGGCCGCACTCGGCGGCCGGATCGACAAGCTCGAGACCACGCTCGGCGACCGGATCGGCCAGATCGAGGCTGCGCTCGGCGGCCGGATCGACAAGCTCGAAACCACGCTCGGCGACCGGATCGGCAAGATCGAGGGCGCGCTGGCCGCCCCGAAGACAGAGACGCGGGTTCCGCCGACGGAGGTCGCGCCGAAGAGCGACCCCGCGGCGCAGGCGATCGCCGCGCTCGCGCTCGAACAGCGCCTGCGCGCGGGCGAGCCGTTCGCGGCCGAATGGGCGGCGCTCTCGCGCCTGGGCGCGGACGGCGCCGCGCTGGCGACGCTGAAGCCTTATTCCGACACCGGCGCCCCGACGGCGGCCGCGCTCGCCGCGTCGTTCGCCAAGATCGCCCCGAGCCTCCTCGCCGCCGACAATCCTGAAACCGGGGACGGTGTCGTGGACAAGATGCTCGATCACATGCGCAAGCTCGTGCGCGTGCGGGCCGTCGGCGAGGTCGCCGGCGACGACCCGGCCGCCCTGG
>DASXYQ010000222.1:0-12078 GCA_036502445.1 Roseiarcus sp.
ATATCGCCGGATCATCGGACCGCTCTAGACGGTCTGTCGCCTTGTGCGAAGTTCGCCCGAATTCAGGGGCGCCTTCTTTCGGCTGACGATATTGCTAGCCGCGTTCGCGCGGCGCCGCTCACTTTCGTCGATCCGCCGCTGGCCGACGCCGATCGCGCCGAGCCGACGTCGCCTCGCCCCCTTTTCACGCCGGCGGGTTCGGCATACATAGCGCGCCTCACCATTTCCCGTTCGCGCGATGAAACGCGCCGGAGCGACCCATGGCCCAGCCGCGCACGATGTACGACAAAATCTGGAATGATCACGTCATCGAGACGTCGGGCGGGACCAGCCTGATCTATGTCGACAGACATCTCGTTCACGAGGTGACGAGCCCACAGGCGTTCGAAGGCCTCCGGCTCGGCGGCCGCAAGGTGCGGGCGCCCGAAAAGACGCTCGCCGTCGTCGATCACAACATCCAGACTACCGACCGCAGCGGCGGCATCGCCGATCCCGAGAGCCGGCTGCAAGTCGAGCAGCTCGCGGAGAACGCGCGCGAGTTCGGCATCGAATATTACGACGAGTTCGACCATCGCCAGGGCATCGTGCACATCATCGGGCCGGAGCAGGGCTTCACGCTGCCGGGCACGACGATCGTTTGCGGCGACAGCCACACCTCGACGCACGGCGCGTTCGGCGCGCTCGCCCATGGCATCGGCACGTCGGAAGTCGAGCATGTGCTGGCGACGCAGACCCTGATCCAGTCCAAGGCGAAGAACATGCGTGTCGTCGTCGATGGCGCGCTCGGCCCCGGGGTCACCGCCAAGGACATCATCCTTGCGATCATCGGCCAGATCGGCACGGCGGGCGGCACCGGCCATGTCGTCGAATACGCCGGCTCGGCGATCGAGGCGCTGTCGATGGAAGGCCGCATGACGGTCTGCAACATGTCGATCGAGGGCGGCGCACGCGCCGGCATGGTGGCGCCTGACGAGAAGACCTACGCTTACTTGAAGGATCGGCCGAAGTCGCCGAAGGGTCAGCTCTGGGATCAGGCTCGCGCCTATTGGGATACGCTGCGAACAGACGAGGGCGCATATTTCGACGACGTCGCGCGCCTGGACGCCGGCAGTCTGCCTCCGATCGTCTCCTGGGGCACGAGCCCGCAGGACGTCGTCGCCGTCGGCGGCATCGTCCCGAAGGTGGAGGACGGCGCCACCGACGCCAAGCGCGCGTCGATCAAGCGCTCGCTCGAATACATGGGCCTCCGAGGCGGAGAAAAGATCGGCGACCTCGAGATCGATCGGGTGTTCATCGGCTCCTGCACCAACGGCCGGATCGAGGATTTGCGCGCGGCGGCGTCGGTCGTCGCCGGCCGCAAGGTCGCCGAACGCGTCAATGCGATGGTCGTGCCGGGGTCCGGCCTCGTGAAGGCGCAGGCGGAGGCCGAGGGCCTGGACGCGATCTTCAAGGCGGCCGGCTTTGAATGGCGCGAGCCGGGTTGCTCGATGTGCCTTGCGATGAATCCGGACAAGCTCGCGCCGGGCGAACGCTGCGCATCGACCTCGAACCGCAACTTCGAGGGCCGCCAGGGTCACAAGGGCCGCACCCACCTCGTCTCGCCGGCGATGGCGGCCGCGGCGGCGGTCGCGGGACGGTTCGTCGATGTGAGGACTTGGCGGTGAGCCCTTCTCCCGCTTGCGGGAGAAGGTGGCGGCGAAGCCGCCGAATGAGGGCGGGGTGAGTCACACGACCCTCGCCCCAACCCTCTCCCGCGAAGAGCGGGAGAGGGGGTTGCCCAGCGCGGCGCAGGTTGAGCCATGAAAGTCGGCGATCTTCTTATCGACGAGAGGGAGCTCGTGGAAAGCTTCGTTCGCTCCTCGGGTCCCGGCGGCCAGAACGTCAACAAGGTGGCGTCGGCGGTCGAGTTGCGTTTCGACGCGCGGCGCTCACCCGGCCTCCCCGACGAAGTCGCAACCAAGCTGATGAAGCTCGCCGGCTCGCGCCTCACCCAGGACGGCGTGATCGTCATTTTCGCGCAGCGTTTCTCCAGCCAGCCGCGCAATCGCGAGGACGCGCGCGAGCGGCTCGCCGCGCTGATCGCCAAGGCGCAGCAGCGCGAAAAACCGCGTCGGCCGACGCGTCCGTCGCTGGCGTCGAGGACCCGCCGGTTGGACGAAAAATCACGCAAGGGAGCGATCAAGGTCTTGCGCGGCAAGGCGGGGCCGGAATAGCGAGGGCCGTGAAAAATGGCAAAGCGGATAGTCTCGCGGATGCAGAGCCCTCATGCTTCCTGCAGCGGCAATTCGCGGTCAGGCCTTTTGGACCGATCGCCTCGATTCGCGCCGACCGTAAAGTAACAGCCGAAATGATGGCTTCCGAAATGTGTCGCGGACGGGAAGGCAGAGTTCTAAGCCCCAGCATCGCTGCGCGCATGCGCCATTTCGCGGGCGCGAAAGCAGCACTGATTGTCGGGCTTCGATCACCCGCATAGGCGCGACAAACGGCGGCTTCCGCCGGTCGTCCCTCTTGCAAAACCTGACGGCGTTTGCGATCGATCTCAGGTTGTCGTTTAATCCGGCTTGCCACCGTCGCCATTTTGGCCGCCTGTGGCCCAAACTCGCTCGGTTCGGAGAAAAAAATGACAATAGGGGAAGCGATCTCAAACTCTCGTCGGGAAAGGAAGGCAAGCTATTCCCGTTTAAAGACGGCGACTCTGCTCGCGCTGCCGATGGTCGCGGTGGCGCTTTCATCAGTTGTCGCGGCGACCGCGCCCAAAGTTATCGCTGTTGAGTTACTAGATGCCACTGATGATCCCAGCATGGCCGGCATGCAGCTCACCGTCAATCAAAACAGCGTTCCTGCTGGCCCGATCACATTTGCAGTGACGAACCGCTCAAAAAGCATCGTGCACGAACTTCTCGTGGTAAAAGTTCCTGACGCAAACACGAATCTGCCCTACGACGAGAAGGATAGTAAAGTGGTTGAGAATAAACTCAACAAGTTGGTGGATAGCGATGACATCAAGCCGGGTATTAAAAAGTCGTTCACCGTAACACTGAAGCCAGGCGATTATCTCTTGATCTGCAACGAAGCTGGCCACTATCGAGCCGGCATGCGGGCAGCCCTGACGGCGACAAAATAACCGCGTTCGACGACCAACTCGGAACAGCGGCAGCCGGCGCCGACGGGATGAGGGAAGCGCCCGCAGCGGCCTCGGCCGCTCAGAGGAAGGTTTCCAACTCCTTCGCCGAGGCTTCCGGCGTTCTGTCCAGGTTGAAGGCTTCGACGAAGGCGCCGCGCGCGTCCATGAGATACACTATGGATGAATGATCCATAGTGTAGTCGCCGTCCTTGGTCGGCGCCTTCCGCGCGTAGACCCGGTAAGCTTTCTCCACCTTGGCGATCTCGTCCGGCGTTCCGGAGAGGCCGACGATGCGGGAATCGAAACTGCTGACATAGTCCGCCATCAGCGCCGGCGTGTCGCGTTCGGGGTCGACGGTCACGAACAGCGCGCGAATCGGCTTGTTCGGCAGGCGCTGCAAGACGTCGGAGATCTGCGCGAGCGTGGCTGGACAGACGTCGGGGCAATGGGTGTAACCGAAATAGACCAGGAACGGGTGTCCCTTCAGGTCGGCGTCGGTGATCGTCTTGCCGTCGGCGGTCTGTAGCTGAAAAGGGCCGCCTATTAGGGCGGTCCCGGAACGCGAGGGAGTCATGACGATCCAAAGGCCCGCGCCCGCGAGCACGAGGAAGGCCGCGACGGCGGCCAAAGCGCGCGGCGTCAGGCGTGGCGCGCCGTTGGGTTTTGCTGGATTCACCTATCGCTCCGACCGCGCCCACGAGGGCGCTTTAACCCCTATGTAGGGTCTGGGGCGCGGCTCTGCAAACCATAGAGCTGGACTATCGAAGGGGATGCGCCACCGAGCCGCCCGGGTTAACGTACGTCATGGTGTTGCGGCAACTCGAATATCTCGTCGCGCTGGCGCGTGAAAAGCACTTCGGCCGGGCGGCGGAAGCCTGTCACGTCACGCAGCCGACGCTCTCGGCGGCGATCCGCCAGCTCGAGGAGGATCTCGGCGCACCGATCATCGAGCGCGGCCATCGCTTCATCGGCCTGACGCCGCAGGGCCGGCTCGCGTTGGATCACGCCCATCGCATTCTCGCCGAAGCCGAGGATCTGCGCCGCAAGATCGAGGAACTGGACAAGGGCCTGAGCGGACGTTTGCGCCTGGGCGTGATACCGACGGCTCTACCGATCGTCTCGCATCTCACGGCGCCGTTCTATCAGCGCTATCCGAACGTCACCGTGACCGTGCTTTCGCACAACTCCAAGGATATCCAGCGCGGAATCGAGGATTTCGAGCTCGACGCGGGGATCACCTACCTCGACAACGAGCCGTTGGAGCACGTCCGCGCGAAACCGATCTATCAAGAAGAATTCGTCTTCCTGACGCCGGCGAATGGTCCTTATGCCGGCGGGAACACAATCTCATGGGCGGCGGCCGCTCGCGCGCCGTTATGCCTGCTGACGCCGGACATGCAGAACCGCCGGATCGTCGACGGCGTTTTTCGGTCCGTAGGCGCGACGCCGAAACCCTCTGTCGAAACCAACTCGATCTTCAATCTGGTATCCCACGCCAGCTCCGGCCAATGGTCTTCGATCGTGTCGCGGCAATTGCTGCAATTCTTCGGCATTCCGCGTAATACGCGCGCGATCGAACTGGTCGAGCCGACCGCGCGGCGCACCGTTGGCTACATCGTGGCGGCTCGCGATCCGATTTCGCCAATTGCGCGCAATCTGATCGATATGCCACTTCCCGATGACATCGTCGCTCTGATCACTCCGCCAGACAAGCACGCCGATCGATAGGTGTTTTCTATCGCTTGTTATGAAGGTTCAATTGGATTCGCCCTTGTTTTTGAGGGACTAGCAGCCACGTGAGAGGCCGAGCACAGGCCGTGCGCCCTTTTCTTGGGAGGCCTGAGGATGTTGGGCAAGACGCCCTGGAATGATGAACAAGCGCGCTCGCTGATCGACGCGCGGCGTGCCGAACCCGGCGCGATGCTGCCGATCCTGCATGATTTGCAGGAGCGTTTCGGCTACATCGACAGCGCCGCGATCCCCCTCATCGCCGATGCGCTCAACGTCTCCAAGGCGGAAACGATTGGCGTCGTCAGCTTCTACCACGATTTTCGACTCGAGCCGGCCGACGGCGCGGTTCTAAAACTCTGCCGCGCCGAATCCTGTCAGGCGCTCGGCTGCGAGGATCTTGTCGCCCACCTCGCTGGCGCCCACGGCCTCGAGGTCGACGGGCATGCGCACGGACCGCTCAGCGTCGAGACCGTCTATTGCCTCGGCCATTGCGCGCTGTCGCCGACCGCCTTGCTGGACGGCGAGCCGATCGGCCGGCTCGATCGCGCCCGTCTGGACGAGATCGTCGCCGGCGCGAAGAGGCGACCGCAATGATCGCCAGGGTCTTCGTCCCCGGCGATTCCTCGGCGCTCGCCGTCGGCGCCGGGGCTACCGCGGGCGCGATCGCCGACGAAGCGCGCGCACGCGGCGCCGAAATCGAAATCGTGCGCACGGGGTCGCGCGGGCTCTTCTGGCTCGAACCGATGATCGAGGTCGAAACCGCCAGCGGGCGCGTCGCCTACGGGCCCGTCGCGGCGTCCGAGGCCCCCGCTCTGTTCGCGGCCGGCTTCCTGGCGGGGGGCGCGCATGTCAAATCGCTCGGCCTCGTCGACCAAATTCCGTATCTCGAGGGCCAGCAGCGGCTCGTTTTCGCGCGCTGCGGCGTGACCGATCCGCTTTCCCTCGAGGATTACCGCCGTCACGGCGGCCTGCAAGGCTTGCAGCGCGCAATCACGCTCGGCGCCAAGGCCGTAATCGAGGAGGTGCTCGCCTCGGGCTTGCGCGGGCGCGGGGGAGCGGGATTTCCGACCGGCATCAAATGGCGCACTGTCGCGGGCGTCGAGGCCGATCAAAAGTACATCGTCTGCAACGCCGACGAGGGCGACAGCGGCACATTCGCCGATCGCATGCTGATGGAGGGCGACCCCTTCCTGCTGATCGAAGGGATGGCGATCGCCGGGCTGGCCGTCGGCGCGACGCGCGGCTACGTCTATATCCGCTCGGAGTATCCGCACGCCTTCCGCACGTTTGGCGCCGCGATCGTAAAGGCGCGCAACGGCGGCGTCCTTGGAGCGAATGTCCTCGGCTCGGGCCGCGCGTTCGATATCGAGGCCAGGCTCGGCGCCGGCGCTTATATCTGCGGCGAGGAGACTTCGCTGCTCGAGAGTCTCGAGGGTAAGCGCGGTCAGGTGCGCGTCAAGCCGCCTTTGCCCGCGATCAAGGGCCTTTTCGGCAAACCCACCGTCATCAACAACGTGCTCAGCTTCGCCTCGACGCCGTGGATTCTCGCCCACGGCGGCAAGGGCTATGCGGAATATGGCTTGGGGCGTTCGCGCGGAACGCAGCCGTTTCAGCTGGCGGGCAACGTCAAACGCGGCGGTCTGGTGGAACTCGCATTCGGCGCGACGATCCGCCGGCTCGTCGAGGATTTCGGCGGCGGAACGCGCTCGGGCCGACCGATCCGCGCGGTTCAGGTCGGTGGCCCGTTGGGCGCGTATTTCCCAGACAGACTGCTCGATACGCCGCTCGACTATGAGGCGATGCTGGGCGCCAAGGGCATGCTCGGCCACGGCGGGATAGTCGTGTTCGACGACAGCGTCGACATGGCGCGTCAGGCGCGATTCGCTTTTACCTTCTGCGCGAAAGAGAGCTGCGGCAAGTGCACGCCGTGCCGAATCGGTTCGACGCGCGGCGTCGAGACGGTCGACAAGATCATCGCCGGCCGCGATCGGCCCGGCAATCTCGCACTGCTGCGCGACCTCTGCGAGACCCTCACCGACGGTTCCCTCTGCGCGCTCGGCGGGCTCACGCCGCTGCCGGTGCTGAGCGCGCTCGACAATTTCGGCGAGGATTTCGCGCAGCCCATCCCGCGCGTCGCGGCCGAATAGGAGAACTCCATGGCCCTGCTGCAAGAACTCGACACCGGCACGCCGATCCGCGTCGGCGCGGCCGAAGTGACGCTCACCATCGACGGAGAGACGGTCCGCGTGCCGCAAGGGACGTCGGTCATGGCCGCCGCCGCCCTTCTGGATGCGCCGATCCCCCGGCTGTGTGCGACCGACAGTCTCGAGGCGTTCGGCTCCTGCCGGCTCTGCCTCGTGGAGATCGAAGGACGCAAAGGCACGCCGGCGTCCTGCACCACCCCGGCCGAAGCGGGAATGGTCGTGCATACGCAGACGCCGCGGCTCGCCAAGCTGCGGCGCGGCGTAATGGAGCTCTATATCTCCGACCATCCCTTGGATTGCCTGACTTGCAGCGCCAACGGGGACTGCGAGTTGCAGACCCAGGCGGGCGTCGTCGGCCTTCGCGACGTGCGTTACGGCTACGACGGCGAAAATCATCTGAAGGCGCCGACCGACGCCTCCAATCCCTATTTCACCTTCGAATCCTCGAAGTGTATCGTCTGTTCGCGTTGCGTGCGCGCCTGCGAGGAAGTGCAGGGCACGTTCGCGCTGACCATCCTGGGGCGGGGGTTCGAGTCCAAGGTCTCTCCTGGCGGCGGCGACTTTTTCAGCTCGGAATGCGTTTCCTGCGGCGCCTGCGTGCAGGCGTGCCCGACAGCGACGCTCAACGAAAAGAGCGTCATCGCCGCGGGCAAGCCGGAGCGATCGGTCGTCACCACTTGCGCCTATTGCGGCGTCGGCTGCGCGTTCAAGGCCGAAGTGAAGGGCGAAGAAGTCGTCCGCATGATTCCCTATAAGGCAGGCAAGGCAAACGAAGGCCATTCCTGCGTCAAAGGTCGCTTCGCCTATGGCTACGCCACCCATGAGGATCGAGTCGTCAAGCCGATGATCCGGGCCAAGATCGAAGATCCTTGGCGCGAGGTCTCCTGGGACGAGGCGCTCGCGTATGCGGCGAGCGAATTCAAACGCATCCAGGCCCGATACGGCCGCGACTCGATCGGGGCCATCTCCTCATCGCGCTGCACCAACGAGGAGGTGTTCCTGGTTCAGAAGCTCGTTCGCGCGGGCTTCGGCAACAACAACATCGACACCTGCGCACGCGTATGCCACTCGCCGACGGGCTACGGCCTCAGCCAGGCCTTCGGAACCTCGGCGGGCACGCAGGACTTCAAATCGGTCGATAAGTCCGACGTGATCCTCGTCATCGGGGCGAATCCGACCGACGCGCATCCGGTGTTCGCCTCGCGCATGAAGCGGCGGCTGCGCGAAGGCGCGAAGCTGATCGTCGTCGATCCCCGCCGCATCGATCTCGTGCGCACGCCGCATGTCGAGGCGGACCATCATCTCCCGTTGCGGCCCGGTACGAACGTCGCCGTCGTCAACGCCCTCGCGCACGTGATCGTCACCGAGGGTCTCGTCGACGAGGCCTTCGTGCGGGAGCGCTGCGATCAGGCAAACTTCGAATCCTGGGCGCGTTTCATCGCGGACGAGCGGAATTCGCCGGAGGCGACGGCGGTCCACACGGGCCTCAACCCATCGGCGGTGCGCGCGGCCGCGCGGCGCTTCGCCAAGGGCGGCAACGGCGCGATCTACTATGGGCTCGGCGTCACCGAACATTCGCAGGGCTCGACCACGGTGATGGCGCTCGCCAACCTCGCGATGGCGACCGGCAATATCGGGCGCGAAGGCGTCGGCGTGAACCCGTTGCGCGGTCAGAACAACGTCCAGGGCTCCTGCGATATGGGCTCGTTCCCGCACGAATTCTCCGGATATCGGCACGTCTCGGACGATGCAACCCACGAGACGTTCGAGAAGCTCTGGGGCGTTTCACTCACCCAGGCGCCCGGGTTGCGCATTCCCAACATGATGGACGAGGCGGTCGAGGGCTCGTTCAAGGGTCTCTACATCCAGGGCGAGGACATCGCCCAATCCGATCCCGACACGCTGCACATAACCGCCGGCCTACGCGCGATGGAATGCGTGATCGTGCAGGATCTCTTCCTCAACGAGACCGCGCGCTATGCGCATGTCTTCTTGCCCGGCGCTTCTTTCCTCGAAAAGGACGGCACCTTCACCAACGCCGAACGGCGCATCAGCCGCGTGCGCAAAGCGATGGCGCCGCTCGCCGGCATGGCCGACTGGGAAGTAACGATCGCCTTCGCGCATGCGCTGGGCATGCCGATGGACTATTCTCATCCCAGCCAGATCATGGATGAAGTCGCAGTGTCGACGCCCACGTTCAGGGGCGTCTCCTATGCCAGGCTCGACGAACTGGGCTCGATCCAATGGCCGTGCAACGATTCGTCGCCGACCGGCACGCCGATCATGCACGCCGAGCGCTTCGTGCGCGGAAAGGGCCAGTTCATGCTGACCGAATATGTCCCGACCGACGAACGCACCGGCCCGCTGTTCCCGCTGTTGCTGACGACGGGTCGCATCCTCTCGCAATATAATGTCGGCGCGCAGACCCGGCGCACCGACAACAGCCTTTGGCACGCCGAGGACGTGCTGGAGATCCATCCCTTCGACGCGGAAAGCCGAGGCGTGGGCGACGGCGATCTGGTTTCCCTGCAGAGTCGCGTCGGCGAGACCTCCTTGCACGCGAAAATCTCCGACCGCATGCAGCCGGGGGTGGTCTATACGACGTTCCACCACCCCAACAGCGGCGCCAATGTCGTGACGACGGACAATTCGGATTGGGCGACCAATTGTCCCGAATACAAGGTCACCGCGGTGCAGGTGCGGCGCACCAACCATTATTCGGAATGGCAGGAGCGCGACCGCGAGGAAGGAATTTCGCTGCGTCGCATCGCGGAGGCGCTCGCCCATGCCGCCGAGTGAGGCCGCCGCTTCGATTCCCGCGACGGCGCGAGTCTATCGTTACGACGCAGGGACGATCGGGCCAGTACTGACGCGCGAAATCGCCGTGGAGACGCCAATCGAAATCGCGTTCGGCGGAGCGCCGTTCGCGGTGATGATGGCCACTCCCTGTGATATCGAGGATTTCGCGATCGGCTTTGCTTTGACCGAAGGGATTATCGAAGCGGTCGAGGACATCCGATCAATCGAGGCGGCGATCGACGCGACCAGCGGGCGCGTCAACGTGACCCTTTCCGGCGAGCGTATGGGGTCGCATCTCGCCCGCAAGCGCGCGATGAGCGGGCGAACCGGCTGCGGCCTCTGCGGCATCGAGGACCTCGAACACCTGCCCAAAGCGCGCCGCCGTCTCACGCCGTCGCGGCCGATCGCTCCGGAGGCGATCGGCGCCGCCGTCGCCGGGCTCGCTTCCGTGCAACCCCTCAATGCCCGGACCCACACGGTCCACGCCGCGGCCTGGTGTGGATGCGACGGGGCGATCCGCGTGGCGCGTGAGGATGTCGGGCGGCACAACGCGCTCGATAAACTGATTGGCGCGCTATTGCGGGAGAAGGCCGAGCCCGACGAGGGGTTCGTCCTCGTCTCCAGCCGCTGCTCGTTCGAAATGGTCGCCAAGACCGCCGCGTTCGGCGCGGCGACGCTGGTCTCGGTCTCCGCGCCGACCTCGCTCGCGCTGCGGCGCGCCGACGAGTGCGGCCTGGCCCTGATCGCCATCGCCCGATCCGACCAGGCGCTCGGCTTTCCCGGCGCGGCCGTTCCTCGAAGTCAGGGAGTTGCTGCATGAGCGCGGCGAAGATCGACAAGCTGGTGCGGATGGCGAACCAGATCGGCGATTTCTTCGGACCGATGGAGGAGGATGCGGCGACTCGAGGCATCGCGGCCCATCTCAAACGCTTCTGGACACCGAAAATGATTAGTGAGATCATGGGCTATCTGGATTCGAACCAGGCGGGGCTGAATCCGGCGGCGGCGCGGGCCGTCGCCGCGCTGAAGCGGGAGGCCATAGCCGAGGCGGAGGATAGGTATTAATACCTGTGGTCGTGGTGGCAAAAAAGGTGACAAAAAAAAGGGTTGGGGAGGCAATCGTCATGGGAAATCTTACGGCGGATTCGTCGAATAGCTGGCTCGATAGATCGAGCACAATCGCCAAACCGGGCTTCAACCGCTGGCTGGTGCCGCCGGCCGCGCTCTGCATCCATCTGTGCATTGGACAGGTTTACGCGCTGAGCGTGTTCAACCTGCCGATGAGCAAGCTGATCGGCATCGATCACTCCGCGCCGGACGACTGGAAGCTGACCGATCTCGGCTGGATTTTCTCGATCGCGATCTTCGTCCTCGGCACGTCGGCGGCCCTGTTCGGGCGCTGGGTCGAGGATGGCGGGCCGCGAAGAACCATGTTCACGTCTGGTCTATGCTGGGCCGGCGGCTTCTTCGTTTCCGCGCTCGGCGTCTATCTGCATAGCCTGTGGATCATCTATCTCGGCTACGGCGTGCTCGGGGGCGTCGGGCTTGGCCTCGGCTACATCTCGCCGGTCTCGTCGCTGATCAAATGGTTCCCCGACCGGCCCGGTATGGCCACGGGAATGGCGATCATGGGCTTTGGAGGCGGAGCGTTCATCGCCTCGCCGCTGTCGGTTTGGCTCATGCGCGTCTTTTCGACGCCGACCCATGTCGGGGTGATGGAAGCCTTCGTCTGCCTCGGCGTCATCTATTTGTGCTTCATGTGGGTGGGCGCCGCGATGGTGCGCGTGCCGGCCCCCGGCTGGCGGCCCGAGGGCTACACGCCTCCGATCGTGGCGCAGAAGCTGATCACCAAGGACGACGTCTATGTCTACGACGCGATCAAGACGCCGCAGTTCTGGCTGATCTGGTGGGTGCTGTGTCTCAATGTCACCGCCGGCATCGGCGTGCTCGGCCAAGCCTCGGCGATGAGCCAGGAAATGTTTCCCGGCCGGGTGACGCCGGTCGCCGCGGCCGGTTTTGTCGGCCTTTTGAGCCTCTTCAACATGGCCGGACGCTTTTTCTGGGCTTCGCTCTCCGATTATATCGGTCGCAAGAACACCTATTTCTGCTTCTTCGCGCTCGGAACCGTGCTCTACGCGTTGGTGCCCTCGACCGGCGCGATCGGCAGCGTCTCCTTGTTCGTGCTCTGCTTCGTCGTCATCCTCTCCATGTACGGCGGCG
>DASXYQ010000223.1:0-6154 GCA_036502445.1 Roseiarcus sp.
CCGTGGGCTCGCTGACATAGATCGGCTGGAAGCGGCGGGCGAGCGCGGCATCCTTTTCGACATGCTTCTGGTACTCATCGAGCGTGGTGGCGCCGATGCAGTGCAGCTCGCCGCGCGCCAATGCCGGCTTGAGCAGGTTCGACGCATCCATCGCGCCGTCCGCCTTGCCGGCGCCGACCACGGTGTGCAACTCGTCGATGAATAGAATGATCTGCCCCTCGGACGACTGCACTTCTTTCAGAACCGCTTTCAGCCGCTCCTCGAACTCACCACGAAACTTCGCGCCCGCAATCAACGCGCCCATGTCGAGCGACAGCAGCTTCTTGTCGCGCAGCGATTCCGGGACGTCGCCGTTCACGATGCGCAGGGCGAGGCCTTCGACGATCGCGGTCTTGCCGACGCCGGGCTCGCCAATCAGCACCGGATTGTTCTTGGTCCGGCGCGAGAGCACCTGCATCGTGCGGCGAATTTCCTCGTCGCGCCCGATGACTGGGTCGAGCTTGCCGGACCTGGCGGCCTCGGTGAGGTCGCGGGTGTATTTCTTGAGCGCGTCATAGGCGTTTTCGGCGCTCGCCGAATCGGCCGTGCGGCCCTTGCGCAGATCGTTGATCGCCGCGTTGAGCGTTTGCGGCGTCACGCCGGCGTTGGCGAGAATCCGACCCGCCTCGGCGCCCTTCTCCATAGCCAGCGCGACGAGCAGCCGCTCGACGGTGACGAAGGAATCTCCGGCCTTTTGCGCGATCTTCTCGGCGTTGTCGAACACGCGCGCCGTCGTCGGCGCGAGATAGAGCTGCCCTGCGCCCGAACCCTGCACTTTCGGCAATTTGCTGAGCGCGAGTTCGACTTGCGTCAGGGCGTCTCGCGAGCGCCCGCCCGCCTTGTCGATCAGGCCTGCGGCGAGACCCTCCTCGTCGTCGAGCAGCACCTTCAAGATATGCTCGGGCGTAAACTGCTGATGGCCCTCGCGCACGGCCAGCGATTGCGCGCTCTGCACGAAGCCGCGCGCGCGTTCCGTATATTTCTCCAAATTCATGGCTCGACTCTCCCTTATGGCGCCGTCCGACGCCCCGAAGCGACGTTGAACAGCCCATAGCCGCTTTCGTGCGGCTCTCCCTTGACAGATGACAAATGTAGGGAGAGCCGGGCGCCGGCGGAAGGGCGGTCGCGAGGCTGGGAGGCGAAAAGATTGGGGGCGGTGGCCTGCCGGAGGGAACGCCATGAGCAGATGGCGGCTCAGATGGGTTCTGCTTCGGCGCCGAACGGCAGCGACCCCTCGACAAAACCATCGGCAGCGCGGCCAATCCCCAAGCCCCTCACCAAACCTCTCCCCGCAAGGGCGGGGAGAGGAGACGGCAGGGGCCGGTTTTGCGGCTCGAATGACTCGGAATGGCAAGTTCGCCGCTCGCCGGGAAGCCAGCGCGGCCCGGGCCCCCTCTCCCCGCCTCTTTGCGGGGAGAGGTGCGGTGAGGGGCCGGGTCATTGGCCGGGGTCAGGTCTTCGGCTCGCTCTCGAGCAGCCGCGCCGCCGTTTCGGCCGCCTTGCGCATCAGGCCGGAAAACCCGTAACTCGCGATTTCGTGCGGCGCGATCCAGATCAGATCGCCCGGCGGCTCCAGGAAATCCGCCTCGGCGGCGAATAATACGAGTCGAAGCGCGAAATGCGTGAACACGTGTTCGAGAAAGTCGGGCAGGCGGCGCCATCGCGCCGTGAAGGGCGCCTCGTGCGGCCCGATCGCCGTGACGTCTCCTGGCGCCCAGGCGCCACCGGGCAACTCCATTGTGGCGCCGAGAAGTCCATGCGGAGGCCGGCGGCGCGCCAGGAAGGCGCCGTCGGCGCGCCGCGCGTAGAACGCCGCGCCGACGCGGCCGGCCTTGGCCTTCTTGAGCGCGCGCGGCGGAAAACTCTCCGGCGTCGGCGTGCGTGCGGCCGCACACGCCTCGCTCAACGGGCACTCCGCGCAGACCGGATTGCGCGGCCGGCAGATCGTCGCGCCGATGTCCATCATCGCCTGCGCGAAATCGCCGGGGCGGCGCGCCGGCGTCAGCGCGCGCGCCGCCGCTTCGATCGCCAACCGGTTCTTGGCGACGGGCGTCTCGAACGCGTGCAGCCGCGAGAGAATGCGCGCGATGTTACCGTCGACGGGCGCGGCGGGCGCCTCGAAGGCGATCGCGGCGATCGCCGCCGCCGTATAGGGGCCGACGCCCGGCAGTTCCCGCAATTCTGCTTCGACTTGCGGAAAACGCCCGCCCCGCTCGGCAATCGCCTTCGCGCAGGCGTGCAGATTGCGCGCACGGGAGTAGTAGCCGAGGCCTGCGAACGCCTGCATGATCGCTTCCAGCGGCGCGGCGGCGAGGGCCTCGACATCGGGCCAGCGCGCGACGAAGTTCTGGAAGTAAGGAGCAGCGCCCGCAGCGGTGGTCTGCTGCAACAAGATTTCCGAAAGCCAGACGCGATAGGGGTCGGCGGCCTCGCCCGCCGGCGCTCGCCACGGCAGCGCGCGGCGGTGTGCGTCCCACCAGGATAGAACGTTCGCAGCGATCGCGCGTGGCTTTCTCTGGGCGGCGGACGGGTCTAAGGTGGCGGACATGGATCGAACTGTAAGGGGGCGCGGGCGATGAGCAAACCGCGCGGTTTCGCGGCGCCGCTTGGCGCATGTCTCGGCGACCTGCTCGGTCCAACTCTCGCCGCGCGCGGCCTCGGCGAAGCCAGCCTCGTCACCCACTGGCGCGAGATCGTCGGAGCCGCGATCGCCGCCTACGCGCGTCCGATCCAGTTGCAATGGCCGCCGCGCGGCTCCAAGCGCGATCCCGACCAAGCGGGCGCGCCGGCGATCCTCGTGCTGCGAATCGACGGCGCCTTCGCGCTGGAAGCGCAGCACGTGGCCCCGTCCATCGTCGCGCGAGTCAACGCGCATCTAGGCTGGCGCTGCGTGGCGCGGGTCGCCTTTCGGCAAGGGCCGCTGCCTGCGCTCGCACAGCCCCGTACGCGCCCGCCGCCCCCGAGCGCCGGGGCGATGACGACAGCGCGAGAATTCGCTGGAGGGATCGAGGACGAGGGGTTGCGCGAGGCGCTGGCGAGGCTCGGCGCGCGTGTGATCGACGCGGCGGGGAGGTAGACCCTCATTGCGAGCGCAGCGAAGCAATCCGTCTATCCACAAGTTAGTCTGCCGACGCGTACGTAGCGACGTGAAATCGTAGCCGCGCTCCCTGAGCGCGGCCGTCGTAGAGCGCCTCATTTCCAAGGGTCGACCAAGGGAACCCACGCGGTCGGCCACCGCCTCTACAGGGCTTCGGCTTCGCCTCGCAATGATGGCGGATTCCGTATAGCCGTGTGCGACTTCCCCTCCGGAGAGCACGTACATTCCCGAATCGCCATCACCGCTCGCCGGCCGCCGGATCAGTCGCATGAACGGCGCCGGCAACAAGATCCTGGTGTTGGACCTGCGCGGCGGCGTGGGCGCGCCAACGCCGGCGGAAGCGCGCGCGATCCATCGCGCGCCGGGGCTCGATTATGACCAGTTGATGGTCCTCAGCGATCCCCGACAGGCGCAAACCCTCGCCTTTGTCAGCATCTACAACAACGACGGCAGCCTCGCCGGCGCCTGCGGCAACGGCACGCGCTGCGTCGCCGACCGCCTTGCGCGGCAGACCGGGGCGGACACGTTGACCCTGGAGACATCGGCGGGGCTGATTGCGTGCGAGCGGCTGGGTCCTTGGACCTGGCGCGTCGACATGGGGCCGCCACGGTTGGCGTGGAGCGAGATTCCGCTCGCGCGCCCGGCTGCCGACACGCGCTCGCTCGAGATTCCGCTCGACGGCGCCGACTTCGGCGCCGCGAGTGTCGTGAACATGGGCAACCCGCACGCGGTCTTCTTTGTCCGTGATGTCGCGGCGGTCGACCTCGAGCGTTGGGGCCCGCGCTACGAGACCCACCCCCTCTTCCCCGAGAAGGCCAACATATCCTTCGCCGAAGCGAGGGCGCGCGATCGGATCGCGCTGCGCGTCTGGGAGCGCGGCGTCGGCGCGACCCTCGCCTGCGGCTCCGCCGCCTGCGCGACGCTGGTCTCCTCCGCCCGGCGAGGGCTGACCGACCGCACCGCCCGCGTAGACTTGCCAGGAGGCGGGCTCGTGATCGAATGGCGCGACGACAACGATCGGGTGCTGATGACGGGGCCTGTGGTCTTCGAGCGGGAGATCGTATTGGAATCGGGGACGTTTTCAGCATTTCAGAACGATGCGCGACGCAATTGAGTCTTTATTTTTGGAAAAGCGGATTTTATGGTATCGTGAGTTTGTGGGAGCTGAACTTTATGACGGTGTATTTCTGTGAAAATCCTGAAAAGAGCTCACGGCGAGCTCGCGGGAACTCGCGCGCCGACGGCGCCGCTTGGCGCCCGCACGGCGCCTGCAGGGATGCGCAGTTTGAACCGGACTCGGGGGAGGAGGAAAATTTTCCTCCTTGCAACCCTTTGGAATCGCTCAATACCGAAAAATTCTCTCCTTCCGCGCTCGAAGCCGCGCGCTGCTCGAGGTGACCGAGCCTGGCGGGCCGCCCGGCCGCATCGCCGCCATCGACGTCGCGCGCGGACTCGCGCTGCTCGGCATGGGGGTCTACCATCTGAGCTGGGACCTCGCCTATTTCGGCTTCGCGCCCCCGGGTCTGCCATATTCGCCGGGAATCCGCGTCTACTCGCATATCGTCGCGTGCGCGTTCCTCGCACTGGTGGGAGTGTCCCTTGCGGTCGCCCATCGCGACGGTCCGCGCTGGCCCGCCTTCGTCCGTCGGCTCGCGATAGTGGCGGGGGCGGCGGCCCTGGTCAGCATCGCGACGCTGTTGGCGGCGCCGGACGAGACGATCTGGTTCGGCATATTGCATTGCATCGCCGCGGCGAGTTTGCTCGCGGCGCCTTTCCTGAGAGCTCCGGCGTGGGCGCCGCTCGTCGCCGGGGCCGTCGCTCTCGCCGCGCCGCGCGTTCTCGCCGGCGCAGCGTTCAATCCGCCCGCGTTGGTGTGGCTGGGCCTCGGAACCGAGGACCCGACCACTCTCGATTGGCGGCCGCTGCTCCCTTGGGCCGGCGTCCCGCTGATCTGCCTGGGCCTGACGCGGCTGGCGCTGCCGCAACTCCTCGCCTCGAAGCTCGCCCGCTGGCGACCCGGACCGCCGGGCCGAGCCCTCGCTTTCGCCGGCCGGCACAGTCTCGCCATCTATCTCATCCACCAGCCGATCCTTTTCGGGCTGCTGTTCGTGGGCGCGCACTTGTCCGGCGAGGCGGCGCGGCATGATCGCGAGCGCTACATCGCAGCCTGCCGGCCCGCCTGCGTCGAATCGGGCGGCGAAATCGAGGCGTGCGCGCAGGCCTGCGAATGCGTCGCGGCGGCGGCTGAAAAAACTGGGCTCCTCGCTTCGCTGACGTCCCATTCGGTCAGCGACGAAAGCCGCGCACGCGTGAGCGGCATCGTCGGAGAGTGCAGCTCGGACGCGCGCTGATCGTCACGCCATGCGCGGCCGCCGACTGTCCGCGACCGCGCGTACAAGATCGCGCGCAGGCTCACATGAAGAGCTGGATGCTGCCGAAAGCCGCATCGCAGTTGACGACGTCCACCCGCTTCATCTTGATCATGAGCCGACCGTCTTCCACGGTGAGAATGTGCGTCGCCCAGGCCGCCAGCAGCATCTGCTCGTCCACTCGGGTCTCGATGTAGTGCATCGGCGTCCATGTCACATAGGCGTTGGCGGCCTCGTCGCGGCTGTCGATTTGCGGCGCCTGGAGCACGTGGTGGCAGCGGCTCTTCGGTTTTTGACTGAAGGTGCGGTTGCCTTTCAGCCGCTCGACGCGGATGGTGAGCAGCAGTTTGTCCTCATCCATCAATGAACATGTCAGCCTGGGATCGGTCTGCCCCCACTCGAGCGGCATCCAGTAGCGCCCGTCCTCGCAGAACAGCGCGAGCCACTCCTCGAACCTGTGCTGATCGATCAGGCGAGCCTCGCGGTAGACGAAATCGATCAATTCCTTATTGGTCGGGACGGCCGAAATCATGGCGCTCACATGCTCATAGTCATGAACTTGGCCCAGGCGCGGAACTGGTTGCGCATCTGCCATTCGGTCGTGCCGTTGGTGACGGCGTTCACCTCCCCGGCTTCGCCGGGTCGATAG
>DASXYQ010000224.1:0-12800 GCA_036502445.1 Roseiarcus sp.
CGAGCTCGCGTGCGCGATCGAACAGCTGTTGTACCGAGGGATTGGGCATCGATCGCTCGAAATAAGCGTCCAAAGCCGCCTTGTCGATCAGCCAACGCGGAAAGAAGGTGGTGAAAGCGAGCTCCGGGAACACGACCAGCGTTGCGCCCCGCGCGGCCGCGCCCTGCAGCAGGCTCAGCATCCGACTCAGCGTGCGCTCGCGCGGATCGGCCTTTTGGGTCGCTCCCATCTGCGCCGCCGCAATTCGGATCACCCGACTCATCGTTGCTCTCTCGTCGGCGTTCGCTGGCGATCCGTCCGCATCGACTCCGATCATATCCGCACTCATGCGGCCGGGCCAGCGAGAGGCTGGATGCGGTCTCGAGCGGCGCGAAAGCGAGGCCGCGATTCCGACCTCGAAAGTCCGTCGTCCGGCGCTTCGCTACCTCTCTTCCGCAAGCAGGGGGATCCTGGTGGCCTCTGTTGATTATTTTCTTATCTACTGCTGAATGAAACTGGACACGTCGGGGCGCCCGGATCGGTTTCGAGCAAATTCCCTGCAAGGCGGAACTAATTCCCTGCTCGCCCGAAATAATTCCCTGCGGGATGCGTAGGGAATTCGTTTACAAGACTTTGCATTTGCAGGAGTTTTGGGGAATTATCGCTTTGCGAGGATGTTTCTCGTGAGCGCGCTCTTGCCAGTCCGGCGTAGCGGCAGAGCTATAGAGTCGTCGGCGGGAACGCCGTATGACGAGCATCGGGCGGCGAACTCGGCGCCCGAGGACGCCATCCTCGGACGAGAACGGACATGAACTCCATTTCCTTGAAGATCGGGACCCGCGGGTCCCCACTCGCCCTGGCTCAGGCTGGCGAAGTGCGCGCGCTGTTGGCGCGCGCACATGGTTGCGACCCCGAGCGATTTGAAATCGTCGTCATCCGCACGAGCGGCGACATGATCCAGGATCGCGCGCTCGCGGAGTCGGGCGGCAAAGGCTTGTTCACTAGGGAAATCGACGCTGCGATGCTCATGGGCGAGATCGACGTCGCCGTGCATTCCGCCAAGGACCTGCCGACCGTGTTGCCCGAGGGCATCGTCGTCGCCGGCTATCTCCCGCGCGAGGACGTGCGCGACGCCCTGATCTCCACGCGCGCCGACACGATCGCCGGCCTGCCTCGAGGCGGCACGCTGGGAACCGCCTCGCTGCGGCGGCAGGCGCAGGCCAAGCGGCTGCGTCCGGACCTCGAGGTGAGATTGCTGCGCGGCAACGTCGAAACGCGGCTCGGCAAGGCGGAGCGGGGTGAAATCGACGCGACGCTTCTGGCGTATGCTGGACTGAAGCGCTTGGGCTTCGCCCGCCGGGCGACCGCGTTGCTCGACGTCGAGACTTTCCTTCCCGCGGTCGGCCAGGGCGCGATCGGCCTGACCGCTCGCCTGAACGATGCCGGCGCGAGCGGCGCCCTAGCTCCGATTCTCGACGCGGCGACCGGCTGCGCCCTCGCGGCGGAACGTGCGTTCCTCGGCGCGCTGGACGGCTCCTGCCGCACACCCATCGCGGGGCACGCGCGGATCGACGGCGGGATGCTGGATTTTCGTGGCATGGTTCTGCGTGAGGATGGTTCGGAGACGTTCGAGGTCCGCGCGCGGGGAGACGTGGACGAGGCCGCGAGACTCGGTCGGACGGCCGGCCTGGACCTGTCGAGCCGACTGCCCGCGGGGGTGCTGCCGTAGACCGGGAATCCGGCCGCCGCCACATCGCGTCCCCACGCTGATATCCGCTTTCGCGTGACGGCTGGTGGGATTTGGTGCGAATTCACTGGACAAAGCGCGAGCATGGCGCCTTTTTCGCTTACGTGGGTCCGAGAGCCGCTCCTCACCACGATCGGTCGGCGCCCCGACCGTGCGTTCCTGCAAGACGCCTGTGTGGGTTTCGCCTTATATGAATCGACCGAGTTGGTCGAAATCGGAGAGTAGGGATGGCCGGAACGGATTACGCCGAGCACTTCGAGAGCGCCATCGCGCGCCTCAAGTCCGAGAACCGGTACCGGACGTTCGCGAATTTGGAGCGCGACGCGGCGCGGTTTCCGGTCGCGCTCTGGCGACCCGAGAATGCCGCCGAGGCGCCGCGCGAGGTGACCATCTGGTGCTCCAACGATTATCTCGGCATGGGCGGGCACGCCAAGCCGCTCGAGGCCGCCATCCGCGCCGCGGAGCGTCACGGCGCCGGCGCTGGCGGCACGCGCAACATCTCCGGCACCCATAACCCGATCGTGCAACTCGAGGCCGAACTCGCCGACCTCCATGGCAAGCCCGCGGCGCTCGTCTTCACCTCCGGGTGGATATCCAATCTGGCGAGCATTTCGACGATCGCCTCCCTGCTGCCCAATTGCCTGATTCTGTCTGACGCTCTGAATCATAATTCCATGATCGAGGGGGTTCGTCGCGCGGGTTGCGAAAAGCGGATCTGGCGCCACAACGACGTGGCTCATTTGGAGGAGCTGCTGATCGCCGCGGGACGAGAACGCGCCAAGCTGATCGTGTTCGAAAGCCTATATTCGATGGACGGCGATATCGCGCCGGTCGCCGAGATCGTCGCGCTGGCTGAGAAATACGGGGCGATGACCTATATCGACGAGGTCCACGCTGTCGGCATGTACGGCGAGCGCGGCGGCGGCATCTGCGAACGCGACGGGGTCATGGACCGCATCGACGTCATCGAGGGGACGCTGGCCAAAGGCTTCGGCGCGCTCGGCGGCTACATCGCGGCGAGCGCGGCGATCATCGACGTGGTTCGCAGCTACGCCCCGCAATTCATCTTCACGACGACTTTGCCGCCGATGGTCGCGGCGAGCGCCTGCGCCGCCGTGCGCCACCTCAAGGCGTCCGGAGAGGAGCGCGAGCGACATCAGCACATGGCCGCGCTGACGAGGCACGCGCTGCGCGCCGCGGGTCTGCCCGTGATGAACAATCCCTCGCACATCGTTCCGGTGATGGTGGGCGATGCGCAGCGCTGCAAGGCGGCGAGCGATCTCTTGATGCGCCGCCACGCGATCTACATTCAGCCGATCAACTATCCCACGGTCGAGATCGGAACCGAGCGTTTGCGAATCACGCCGACGCCTCGGCACACCGAGGTCCATGTCGCTGAGCTCGTGGAGGCCCTGGTCGACGTCTGGCGTACACTGGGGCTGGAGTTCGTCGAGCCGCGGATATTGCCTTTGCGACGCCCCGGGCCCGCGGCGGTCGACCCCCATTGCGTCTATCCCGAGATGAAGAAAGCCGCCGAATAAGAGGCGCCGCGCCGCCCCTCTCATCGGCCCGCGTGCCCGGGCGTTTTCGGGCGTCGAACGCCCGGAAGGCGAGCCTTGGCGCCCGAGGCCACGAGCAGTTTGCGATAGGCGTCGCGTTTTTCGTGGATCGACGCGATGACGAGACCCATGGGGATCCCCAGATCGACGAGAACCGCCTCGGAAAGTTGCAGGCTGGCCTCGAAGGTTTCCGGCACCGCGTCGGTCACCCCGAGATCGTAGAGCTTGCTCGCGTGCTGAGCGTCGCGAGCGCGCGCGACCAGGGTGATGTCGGGCCTGAGCTGTCTCGTCGTTTCCACGACGGCCTCGTTAGCGCGCGGCGCGTCCATCGTGATGACGAGCGCGCGAGCTGTTTCGACGCCGCAATTTCGCAGAAACTCCGGCCGCGTCGCGTCGCCGAAATAGGCGGGGCGCCCCTCTCGTCGCGCACGCGCCACGACATTGGCGTCCGAATCCACTGCGATGTACGGAATATCATGGACATCGAGCATTTCGGCGATCAGCGCGCCGACCCGTCCGAATCCGGCCAGGATCACGCGATTACTGACGTCCTCCGGCGGCTTGACGAGCGCCTCGGGCGGCAGTCCCCCGCGCCGACGCGTCGACAGCGCGGCGAGGACTCGACCGAGCAACGGAATCGTCACCATCGAAAGCGCAGCTGAAACCAGCGCGATGCGACCGGCCGTGGCGTCGACGACGCCGCCGGCTACGGCGGCGCGGATCAGGACGAAGGCGAATTCCCCTCCCGGACCCAGCATCATCGCGACATCGCGCGCCGTCGCGGCGGACGCTCCGAACAGCCGGGCCAACGGAAAGAGCGCGGCGGCCTTGACGAGCATGAATGTGGCCATGATCGCGAGGACCAGCGCCGGGCGCGACGCCGCCAAGGAAAGATCGAGTTCCGCGCCGATGGAAACGAAGAACAGCCCCAGCAGCAACCCCTTGAACGGCTCGATCGTCACCTCGATCTCGCGGCGATATTCGGTTTCCGCCAGCAGCAGCCCGGCGATGAAGGCGCCGAGCGCCATAGAAAGGCCGCTCGCCGCCGCGATCAGGGCGGACCCGAGCACAACCAGCATGCAGGCGGCCATGAAGAATTCGGCGTTTTTCGTCATTGCGACCGAGTGAAACAGTGGTCGCAGCACCAACCGCCCGAGCACGATGACGAGGCCGACAGCGAGCGCGGCGGGTGCGATGGTCAGCGCGAGCCCGACCGCGAAATTTCCCTCCGGGCGGAGCGTCAGCATGGTGACCATGAACAGCAGCGGCGCGACCGCGAGGTCCTGGAACAGCAGAACCGCGAAGCTGAAGCGCCCGATCGGCGCCGACAGTAGCTTGTTTTCGGCCAGCACGGGAATGACGATCGCCGTCGAGGACAGGGAAAAAGCCGCGCCGAAGATGAGCGCCGCCGCGGGCTTTTGGCCAAACAGCGCCGCCGCCCCGGCGATCGCCGCGGTGCAGACGACGACCTGCGCGAGACCGAGCCCGAACACCAGCTTGCGCAAGCTCTTCAGACGCTCGAAGGAGAGTTCGAGCCCCATCGTGAACAGCAGCACCACGACTCCGAAGGCCGCGAGCCGATCGATCGCCTCGACGTTGGTGATCGCGAGCCCGTCGAGCCAGGGCGCCCGCGCGGCCAATCGTCCGAGGCCCGACGGGCCCAGCGCAACGCCCGCCAGCAGATAGCCGAGGACCGGGCTGACATGAATGCGGAAAAACAGCGGCGCGACCACGCCGGCCGTGACGAGGAAAAGCAGCGCCTCACGATAGATGGGTGCGTCGTTTGCGGCGTTCACGGGCGGCTCGGCGGAGAAGGGTTCGTGCGCGCCGAGCTTACGCTGAATCTAGCCGACGCTCGCGCGAAAGTTGGCGCGCCTTCGGATTCATGTTTAGACGGAGGGGTCCGCAGCTCGGGAGCGCCCCATGAACCCCGAAGTCCGCCACGCGCAAGTCCTCGCGACGATGAAGCTCGCGCCGGTGATCCCGGTCCTCACCGTCAGCGACGTGGAAGACGGTGTGGCGCAGGCCGCGGCGTTGGTCGCCGGCGGGCTGCTCGCGATCGAGGTGACGTTGCGGAGCGCCGCGGCGCTCGACGCGATCGCGGCGATCGCCAAACGCGTGCCCGGCGCTCACGTCGGGGCGGGCACCATCCTAGAACCTGGGCAGATCGGCCAAGCCGTCGCGGCTGGCGCGCAGTTTCTGGTCAGTCCCGGCGCTTCGCCGCGGCTGGCCGAAGCCGCTGCCGAGGCGCCCGTTCCCTTCCTCCCGGGCGTCGCGACCCCCACCGAGGCGATGGCGCTGCGAGAGCGGGGATTTCGCGCCCTGAAACTGTTTCCCGCCGAAGCGGTCGGCGGTGCGAAACTGCTCGCGTCTATCGCGGCGCCCTTGCCCGATCTGGTGTTTTGTCCCACCGGCGGCATCGATCTGGCCAAGGCCGCGTCGTATCTCGCGCTGCCCAACGTGATCTGCGTGGGCGGATCGTGGATGCTGCCCAAGGCCGCTCTGGAGGCGCGCGACTACGCCCGCGTCGAAGCGCTATCGAGGGAGGCGGCGCGGCTCCCGTCATTGCGAGCTTAGCTCCCGACAGAGCGAGTGTCCCCCGCCCCCTGCCCTCATGCCGGACCAAAGCGCCCCGCGCGATAGTCGGCGTAAGCTTGCTCGATCTCGGCTTCCGTGTTCATCACGAACGGGCCGCGAGCGACGACCGACTCGCGCAGCGGACGGCCGGCATAGAGTAGCGCCCGCATCGGCTTTTCGCCCGCTGCGAGGAGCGTCTCGGATGGCGCGGCGTCCTCGCTCCGCGTCAGCCACGCGACGTCGCCGGCGACGACCTTGCGGCTCGCTTCGCCGATCGCGCCCTCTCCCTCCAGCACGACGACGAAGGCGTTGTAGTCGGCGGGCAGATCCTGGCGAACGACCGCGGCGGGTTCCAGGCGAAATTCGAGCAACGTCACCGGTACGAAGTTCTTCGTCGGCGCGGTCACCCCGCCGGAGGCGCCGGAGAAGACTTTGATCTCCGCGCCGGGTTCTCTGCGCATCGGCACGCCGTCGCCGACGAGATCCTGATAGCGCGGCGCGGTCATCTTCTGCGAGGCCGGCAGGTTGATCCACAGCTGCAGACTATGAACCGTTTCGCCTTCGGCGGGGATTTCGTTGTGGATCAGCCCGCGGCCCGCGGTCATCCACTGGGCGTCGCCCGGCAGGATGACGCCCTCATGGCCGAGGTTGTCGTAGTGGTCAATCCGGCCTTCGAGAACATAGGTGACGGTTTCGATGCCCCGATGAGGATGCTTGCCGAACACGCCGCGCGGAAACCAATCCTCCATCAAAGCGAGGAACGGGTCGGTCGCCGCCCAGTCGCCGCGCATCGCAGCGGGCAGCAGCGGCCGAACGCGGTGTTGCGGCGTCATCCCCTGTTGCGCCTCGGGATGATCGATGTTGCGCACAGTTCGCTTGAAGACGTCCATTTCGCTGTATCCTGCCACTGTGCTGGGCCGGGGCGGCCGTCCGGCGCTCCGGGTGGTCTCAAGCCGTGAGCTTGGCCGCGGTCTTGGCGATCAGCGCGCCTTGATGCCTGGCGCCGTCCAGTTCGATCTGGCTGGGCTGGCGTTCGCCTTTGGTGCCGGCGATCGTGGTGGCGCCGTAGGGAGCCCCGCCGACGATTTCGTCGAGCGTCATCTGTCCGGTGTGGCTGTAGGGCAGGCCGACAATCACGAAGCCGAAGTGCAGGAGGTTGGCGATGATCGAGAACAGGGTCGTCTCATTGCCGCCGTGCTGAGTTGCGCTCGACGTGAAGGCGCCGCCGACCTTGCCGATCATGGCGCCGCTCATCCAAAGAGCGCCGGCCTGCTCCCAGAAGCTCCCCATTGCCGATGACATCCTGCCAAATCGGGTCGGCGTGCCGACGATAACCGCGTCATAATTCGCAAGTTCGGCCGGCGTCGCGATCGGAGCGGGTTGGTCGAGCTTGAAATGCGAAGCGATCGCGATCGCCTCGGGGACGTTTTCCGGCACGCGTTTGACGTCGACGGCGACGCCCGCTTCACGCGCGCCTTCCGCGACCGCATAAGCCATTTTCTCGATGTGGCCGTAGCTCGAATAATACAATACGAGAACCTTCGTCATTTCAAACCTCGTGCGTTGGACTCCCGCTGAAAAGCGTCTTTAGAATTAGGTCGGAACCAGGTAGAAAAAAAGAAGGCACGCGGAATTTAGTTGGTTACACGAAGGTAAGTTATGAGCAACATCGTTGAAATCCCTCGCGAAACGCAACACGCCTCCGCTAACGCCATCTGCCCGATCAGTGACCTTCTCGCGCGTATCGGCGACAAATGGAGCCTGCTTGTGCTGGCCGCGCTCTCCGACGCGGACCAGAGCCGATTGCGGTTTTCAGAGCTGATGCGGGCCGTAGACGGCATTTCGCAACGGATGTTGACGACGACACTGCGACATCTGGAACGCGACGGCATTTTGACGCGGCAGGTTTTTCCGGAAGTGCCGCCGAGGGTCGAATACACGCTCACGACGCGAGGCCAGGGTTTGCTCGTTCCGGTCAAGGCGCTCATCGCGTGGATCCTCAACGAGTGGCCCGAGATCGCCAAATCTCGGCGGGAATACGATCGAAAACTCCGGCCGTCATTGGGAGCGTAGCTACGCGGCTGAGATCAAATCGGCGAGCTGGCGGGGCGGACTGGATTGCTTCGCTGCGTACGCCATGACGGTTATGTCAGTAGGCCAGAAAGACGACCTTCGTCTCGCCATAGATCCGCTCATCGACGATCCACAGCGCGGTCGGAGCGCCGATCTCCGCTTCGGCCGATTCCTCGACCACGACGAGCGCCGCCGGCGCCAGCCAGCCGCCCTCGACCAGTCCGGCCAGCGCCGGACCGGCGAGACCTTTGTCATAGGGCGGGTCGAGGAAGGCGAGGGTGAAGGGTGGGCCGGCGGGCGCTTTGCCGAGCAGGGTCGCATCGGCGCGCCAGATTCGCGTGACGCCTCCGAGCGCGAAACCTTCGACGTTGGCGCGCAGAAGCGCTCGCGCTTCAGGGCCGTTGTCGACGAACAGCGCGAATTTGGCGCCGCGCGACAGCGCCTCGATCCCCAGCGCGCCCGAGCCTGCGAAGAGGTCGACGACGCGAGCGCCTTCGACGACCCCCGCATGGCGGTGGACCAGGATATCGAAGATCGATTCGCGCAGGCGCTCCGAAGTCGGCCGAATCGCGCGTGAGGACGGCGCCTGGAGCAGGCGCCCTCGCAGCCGGCCGCCGACGATCCGCACCGGTCAGGTCCGCCGCGGCGGCCGCTTTCCCGCGGACTTACCCGACGGCTTGCCGCCTTCTCCGCGCGGCCCCCCGCGAAACGGGCGGCCCTCGCGCTTGCCGACATGCTCTGGTCGACTCGCGCGATCGTCGCGGCCGCCGGCTTCGGCGCGTCGCGGTCCGTCACGATAGGAGCTCGCGGCGCGGCCTTCGCCTTGTTCCCGCTTTGCGTGGGCGCGGGAAGGCCCGGATCGCTCGGGCCGAGAATCGCCGCTCCAGCCGGCGCCGGCCGCTGCGCGCTTGCCTCCGTCTTTTCGCGGTCTCGGACCACGCGTTGGCTCCGGGGCCGGCGGCCGCGCCGTCATAATCCGCTCGACTTTGATCTCGCGGCCCTTGCGGTCGCTGGTCGCGGCGCGCTCGATGCGCTTGCGCGGGCCCTCGGCGCCGGCGCGCGCTTCGGCGCGCAACGCCGATATGTGCTTGCGCTTGCGAGGCGCGACGGTCTCGGGCCGCTGGCCGCGCGTGGCGAGTTCGCGCGCGATTGCGGCGCGGTCCTCGCGGCCGCGGGGCGGGGGTCGCGGGCGTTCGCCGCCAGGCCGGCGCCCCTCGCGAGGCTGCGCTGCGACCGGAGGCGCGCGCGACTCGGTCGGCGCGTCGAAATTGGCGCCGGCCTGCTTGGCGAGCTTGAGGCCGAGTTGGTCGCGCAGAATGCGCGTATTCAGCTCCGCGACCGCGCCCTCGGGCAGATCGCCGAGTTCGAACGGACCGAAGGAGACGCGAATCAACCGGTTGACGGAAAGACCGAGGTGTTCGAGCACGCGCTTGATTTCGCGGTTCTTGCCCTCGCGCAGCCCCATCATGATCCAGACGTTGGAGCCTTGTTCGCGTTCCAGCCGCGCCTCGATGCCCGCGTAATGGATGCCTTCGATCGTCACGCCCTCGCGCAACGCATCGAGTTGCGACTGCAGGACCTCGCCATGGGCGCGCACCCGATAGCGTCTCAGCCAACCGGTGGCGGGGAGCTCGAGTACGCGCGCGAGCCCGCCGTCGTTGGTGAGCAGCAGCAGACCCTCGGTGTTGATGTCGAGTCGGCCGATCGCGACGACGCGCGGCAGATCCTTCGGCAGCGCATCGAAGATGGTTCGACGCCCCTCGGGGTCGCGCGCGGTCGTCACCAGGCCGCGCGGCTTGTGAAAGAAGAACAGCCGAGTTCGCTCGGGCGCGCGCAGCGGCTCGCCGTCGACGCGCACGTCGTCGTCTGGGCCGACGTTGAAGGCGGGGCTTTCGAGGATCGCGCCGTTGACGCTGACCCGCCTCGCCTCGATCCAGGCCTCGGCGTCGCGGCGCGAGCAGAGGCCCGCACGCGCCATCGCCTTGGCGATGCGCTGGCCGTCGCGGATTTCGGATTTGTTCGTGTCGGGTTCGCTCATCGCTCGGCTTGCTTCCGGACCGCGCGTGTCCTAGCACCTTGTCATTCGTCTGTCGCGGGAGGTTTGTGATCGGGCAATTGTCTAGGCGCTGCTGTAGAGGCGATCGCCCATCGAGTGGGCTCCGCTTGGTTGGCGCTCGGAAATGAGGCGCCCTGCGCCCGCCGCGCTCAGCGAGCGCGGCTACAATTTTGCGTATGCCCGCAAATTGCCCCTCTGGGAGGTTCGGCGTTGGCGGACGATCCGATGAGCATCGCCTTTCTCGAAGCGCGCGCCGCGGAAGCGCGCGGCGAGGCGCCCGTCGGCGCAGCGCTGGCTCGCCGCGGCGTCGTGATCGCCAGTGCGGGCAACCGCACTCGTGAGGATTCCGATCCGACCGCGCATGCCGAAATTGTCGCGATCCGCTCGGCCGCGAAGCGCGAGGGCGTGCGGCTGATCGAGTGCGACCTCTACGTGACGCTGGAGCCCTGCGCGATGTGCGCCGGCGCCATCAGCCAGGCGCGCTTGCGGCGGCTCTATTACGCCGCCCCCGACCCGAAGGGGGGCGCGGTGGATCACGGCCCCCGCTTCTTCACGCAGCCAACCTGCCTGCACGCGCCCGAGGTCTACGGCGGCATCAGGGAGAGCGAGGCCGCCGCGCTGCTGCGCGGGTTTTTCGCGGGTAAACGGAACTAGCCGGCTTGTCCGGTATTGGACGGCGCGAACGGCTTGACGGGAACGCCAATTTTTGAAGTTATCCGCCCGTCGGGCAGTTCGAACATAGGATCGACGACAGGAGAGTTCGCATGGTTGAAAAGTCCCGAGAAGTTCCCCCCTCCCTTCAGCCCAAATCCGGAGACAACGGGTTCGATCTCGATCGCGCGCTCGAATCGATTGTGACCGTTCAATCGTCGATCCCGCCGGACGCCTTCACCGCGCAAATCCTGGGCACGGAGCGGGCGGGAAGCGGCGTCGTCATCGGCGAGAACGGCCTCGTGCTCACCATCGGCTATCTCGTGACCGAGGCCGAAAGCGTCTGGCTGAGAGGCGCCAACGGCCTCGTCGTTCCCGCTCATGCGCTCGCCGTCGACGCTGAGACGGGCTTCGCCCTGGTTCAGGCGCTGGGCGCCGTGAATTTGCCTGCCCTCCCCTTCGGAAGCGCGCGGGCGGCCTCCATCGGCGATCCCGTGGTCATGATCGGCGGCGGCGGCGGACGCAAACAGTCGGTGCGCGCCCGCATCGTCGCCAAGCAGGAATTCTCCGGCTATTGGGAATATCATCTCGACGAGGCGATCTTCACCGCGCCCGCGCATCCGCTGTGGGGCGGCGCCGGGCTGATCAGCGCGGACGGCGAGCTCCTGGGCATCGGCTCGCTGCATGTCCAACAGCAGAACGAGCGGGGCCAGCGCGAGGACGTCAATATGATCGTTCCGATCGACCTGCTGCCGCCCGTGATGAACGATCTCTTGACTTTGGGGCGCGTGAACAGACCCGCGCGGCCTTGGCTCGGCGTCTATTCCGCGGAGAACGGCGGACGGATCGTGATCGCCGACGTCAGCGAGGACGGGCCTGCGTCCGCCGCTGGCCTTCGCGCCGGCGACATCATCGCCTCGGTGCGGGATTCGAGCGTGGAAACCCTGAGTGAATTCTATCGCGAGATATGGCGGTGCGGCCCCGCCGGGACCGAAATCCCGATCGAAATCGTTCGCGACAAGCGAAGCCTCTGGGTCCGCGTCAAATCCGCCGATCGCACCAGTTTTCTCAAAAAGCCGCGGTTGCATTGAGGAGCGGGCTCAGGGCGCTGGCGAGCGAGCGCGGATCGCAGGTCGCCATAGGCGGTCAGCCCGCCAATTCGCGCGCGCGGCGATGCGCCGCGGCGGCCGCACGGGCCATCAGCGCATCGAGGCCATCCGGCGCCTGCAGCACAGCGAGGGCTGCCGCGGTAGTGCCGGCGGGCGAGGTGACGTTCACGCGCAACTGCGCGGCCGAGACCTCCGGCTCCCGATTCAGCAGTTCCCCAGCGCCCTCGACCGTCGCGCGGGCGAGACGCATCGCGAGATCGGCGGGCAGCCCTACCGCCTCGCCCGCCCGCGCCATCGCCTCGACGAGCGCGAACACATAGGCGGGTCCGGATCCGGATATCGCGGTCACGGCGTCGATCAGCGCCTCGTCGGCGACCCAATCGAACATCCCGACTCCGCGCATCAGCCGCTCCGCCCATGCCCGTTGCTGCGTGCCGACCGCGCCGTTGGCGAACCCCGCGCTAGCGCCCCTGCCGACCGCGGCCGGAGTGTTGGGCATGACGCGCACCAAGGCCCGCAGATCGGGCAGTCGGACTTGGATGTCCGCGATCGTCTTGCCCGCCATGATCGAGAGCGCCATCGTGTTCGGACCGGCGAGCGGCTCGAGACGCGGCGCGGCGCTATCGAGCATCTGCGGCTTGACCGCGAGGACGAGAACATTGGGCGGCGCGAGGGCGCCCTCGGCTGGATTGAGCGCCAGCCCGCGGCTGGCCGCCAGCGCGACCGTGTCCGGCGCGGGCGCCGGATCGATGAGCGCGACGCCCGCCGCCGGCAGGCCGCCCGCGAGCCACCCCCGTAACATCGCGCCGCCCATCTTGCCGGCGCCGACGAGGACCAGGGTATTCGGCCAAGCGGACATGAAGGGCTCATTCGGAAGAGTTACGTCAGTCGATTCATACACGATGCCGAAGTCAAGAGGAGAATCCGGTCGCGCGAGCGCCATTGGGCGAGCGTTGGGAAAGCGCTCGAGTTGGGCTTGCAACTCTGCCCTCCCAAAGTCGGTCCCGCCCTGTGGCTCGTCCACAAGGACCAGTCGCGCGGAGAATGGC
>DASXYQ010000225.1:0-7404 GCA_036502445.1 Roseiarcus sp.
CAACGATTGAATTAGCCGCGGGCTCGCGTACGTTCATGGCGGTCTCCGATCTCAGGGTGTCGTTCGGGGTGAAATAATCGATCCGCGAGAGCGCGCAATCGGTGTTCAGCGGCGGATTCCGCAACGGCTGAATTCGCAAATGTTTCGCCGCGAAATTTCGAACGAAGCGGCCGAATCGACAAATTCCCTGCATTTTGCCCGGCCACCAGGAAACCCGGCGCGCCAGGAGCTTGTAGAAGCGATCGGAGCCAGGGAGCCGGCTGTCGGGAGGGGCTCGAAAAACACGCGTCAAGCTCGCGGGACCGGGCGCCCGGTCTCGCTCATGCTGGCGACGCTGGCGAAGCTGATCGCCGCCGCGAGCGTCAAATAATACCCGACCCAGCTCAACCCGCCGTATTCCAGCAGCCGCTGCGCGAGGTAGGGCGCGAGCGAGGCTCCCAGAATGCCGCCGAGATTGTAGGCGACCGAAGCGCCGGTATAGGCGACCGCCGTTGGAAACAGTTCGGGCAGCAGCGCGCCGAGCGGCGCGAACGTCAGGCCCATCACCCCCAGCGCGAGGCAGAGGAAGAACAGCGCCGACAGCTCGCCGCTCAGCAGCGCGGGCAGTGCGAAACCGGCGAGCGCGGCGAGCGCGCTGGCCGTGAGCAGCACGGGGCGGCGGCCGAAGCGATCGGCGAGCCAGGCCGACAGCGGCGTCGAGAGCGCCATCACGACGGCGGCGACACAGAGCATCGCCAGAAACGTCGTGCGCGGGATATGCAGGTTCGTGACGCCGTAGCCGAGCGCGAAAACCGACGAAATGTAGAACAGCGCGTAGCAGACGACGATCGCGAGCGAGCCCTGCAGCAGCGGCAGCCAATGGCCGCGCAGCACTTCGAGGAACGGAACCGCGACGCGCTCATGCCGCGCCATCGCGGCGCGAAAGGCCGGCGTCTCGGTGATCGACACCCTGACGTACAACCCGATCGCCACCAGCGCGGCGCTCAGCAGGAACGGGATTCGCCAGGCCCAGGCGACGAAATTCGCCTCGCCGACGCCGAGCAGCAGCGCCAGGAAGACGCCGTTGGCGAGGAAGAAGCCGATCGGCGGACCGAGCTGCGGAAACATGCCGAACCACGCGCGTCGCCCCGCCGGCGCGTTCTCCGTCGCGAGCAGCGCAGCGCCGCCCCATTCGCCGCCCAAGCCGACGCCCTGGCCGAAGCGGAGCAGGCACAGCAGCCAAGGCGCGAGCACGCCCGCCTGCGCATAGCCGGGCAGGACGCCGATCAATGTCGTGGAGAGGCCCATCACCAGCATTGAGGCGACGAGCGTCGATTTGCGCCCGATCCGGTCGCCGAAATGGCCGAACAGCATCGAGCCGACGGGCCTGGCGAGGAACGCGATGCCGAAGGTCAAAAACGCGTTGAGCGCCTGCGCGTCCGCCGAGGATTTCGGAAAGAACGTTTGCCCGATCACGAGCGCGGCGGCGGCGCCGTAGATGTAGAAATCGTAGAACTCGATCGTCGTGCCTACGAGGCTGGCGAGCACGATGCGCCCGACGCTCATCGGCCTCTCACCCGCCTCTGCGTATTCCCCCATGATGGCGTTCCGTGTTGTCGAACCCTTCTACCTTCGCGAAAGAAGGTGGCGGCGAAATCGACGGACGAGGGGCCTGGTAACTCCCACGACCCTCACCCCGACCCACTCCCGCGAAGAGCCGGAGAGGGGGTCATTACGCCGCCAGATCCGCGACGATCGTATCGAGCAGCGGCGCGCCCTCGGGCGTCACGCGCAATCGCCCCGACGGGTCTTCGGAGATGAAGCCGTCCGCAGCGAGTTCGTCGATCTGCCGGCGCCGCAACGCGCGCCCGCTCAAGGCCTCGTATCGCGCGACGTCGATGCCTTCGCGCAAGCGCAGGCCCATCAGGAGGAACTCGTCGCTCTGCTCTTCCTGTGTGAGCGCGACGTCCTCGATCAGGCCGTGGCCCTCGCTCTCGACTTGCGCGAGCCACATTTCCGGGTGTTTTTCGGTCGCCTGCGCACGCCTGGCCGCGCCGATGCCGACGCGCCCATGCGCGCCCGGGCCGACCCCGACATATTCGCCATAGCGCCAATAAATCAGATTGTGCCGGCTCTCCGCGCCGGGCCGCGCGTGGTTGGAGACCTCGTACGCCGGCAAGCCATGCGCCTCCGTGATTTCCTGCGTCGCGTCGAACAGCGCGCGCGCGAGTTCCTCGTCGGGCGTGACGAGCTTGCCGGCGCGCCAGAGCCGCTCGAATATCGTGTCCGGCTCGATGGTCAGCTGGTAGAGCGAGACATGTTCGCCCGCGATTTTCATCGCCTCGGTCAATTCGATGCGCCAAGCCGTCTCGCTCTGTCCGGGGCGCGCGTAGATCAGGTCGAAAGACGTGCGCGGGAAGATCGAGGCGCCCGTCTTCACGGCCGCTATCGCCTCGGCGACGGTGTGACGGCGCCCGAGCGCCTTCAGATCGGCATCGATGAGGGACTGCACGCCGATCGAAACGCGGTTGACGCCGGCGGCGCGATAGCCGCGAAAGCGCCCCGCCTCGACGCTGGTCGGGTTGGCCTCCAGGGTGATTTCCGCGCCTTGCTCGACGCTCCAGCGCTCGACGATGGCGTCGATGATCGCCTGCACGGTCTGCGGCCGCATCAGCGAGGGCGTGCCGCCGCCGAAGAAGATCGAGCGCACGATGCGGCCCGGCGTCTGCGCCGCGCGATGCGCGATTTCGGTCCGGAAGGCGGCGACGAAGCGATCCTCGTCGATCTTCTCGGCGCGCACATGCGAGTTGAAATCGCAATAGGGGCACTTGGCGAGGCAGAAGGGCCAGTGCACATAGACGCCGAAGCCGGGATTGCCACGGGCTTGGGAGTCCGCTAGCGCGGCGGGTGTTTCGAATCGATTCATGCGCATGTTATGCCATTTCGAGCGCGCCCGCGCCACCCGAGGCCTCGCCAGGACTTCGCCCATGACCGCTTCCTCCGCTCCGCCCGGCCTTCCCTGGCGCGAGAATCCTGGCCATCGCCGCTGGCTCCGGGTCGAAGCCGATGCGCTGTTCGCGTTCTTCGAGCCCGATTCGATCGACCCCTCCGGAGGCTTTCACTCGCTGGACAATTCCGGGCGCGCGTTGGCGGGGGTGACGGAGCGAACGCTGCCTGCGACGACACGGCTCGTGCATTGTTTCGCGATCGCGCATCTCTTGGGGCGGCCCGGCGCGGCCGATTTCGTCGATCACGGCATGCGCGCGCTGCTGACCCGGCATCGCGACGACCGCTGGGGCGGCTATTTCTGGTCGTTCGACGCCGACGGCCCGCGCGAGCGCGACAAGCTCGCCTATGGTCATGCCTTCGTGCTGCTCGCCGCCTCGAGCGCCAAATGCGCGGGGCATCCCGACGCGGACCGGCTGCTCGCCGATATTTCCGAAGCGCTGGAGACGCGGTTCTGGGAGCCCGGTCCAGGCGCCAGCGCCGAGGAGTTCCGCGAGGACTGGACCGCTTTCAGCGCCTATCGCGGCCAGAATTCCAACATGCATCTGACCGAAGCGTTGATGGCGGCGTTCGAGGCCACGGGAGAGCGAGCCTATCTCGACAAGGCCGAGCGGATCGCCGATCTGATCCTGCGCCGCAACGCCGCCGCCGCGGATTGGCGCGTGCCCGAGCATTACCGCGCCGACTGGAGCCTCGATTTCGGCTATGCGGGCTCCGACGTGTTCCGCCCCTACGGCTATACGCCCGGCCACGCGCTCGAATGGGCGCGGCTCGCGCTGCAGCTCTGGGCGCTGGGCGGGCGGAAGCTCGAATGGCTGCCGGACGCGGCGCGGCGCCTGTTCGCGCAGGCGCTCGCGCAAGGCTGGGATGCGCGCGGCGGGCTCTATTACACGGTCGAATACGACGGCGCCCCGCGGGTGCGCGACCGGCTGTGGTGGCCGATGTGCGAAGGCGTCGGCGCCTCGCATTTCCTGGCCGCGCTCGATGGCGACGCCTTCCATGAAGACTGGTATCGCCGCCTGTGGGACTTCATCGCTCGGCGCCAAATCGATCGGCGCGAGGGCGGCTGGCATCCCCAACTCGACGATTCGCTGAACCCGGTCGCGGGCTATTTCCTCGGCAAGCCGGACCTCTACCACGCGCTGCAGGCCTGCCTGATCCCGCTCTACCCGACCGAGGGCAGCTTGACGCGGGGGATCCTGAGGGGAAGCTGATACGGGCGCTCCCCGCTCGGCCGACGCTTTTGAAACGGTTAGTTAGCGCCGCTCCCCGGCCCTATCCGTCATGGCCGGGCTTGTCCCGGGCTTGTCCCGGCCCTCCACGTCGGCACGCCGCACCGACCTTTCCCGCGCTGTCGGCGCCTGATCGGCCAGCCATGACGCCTCGGCCGAGCCGGACCACGTGGATGGCCGGGACAGGGACAAGCCCGGCCATGCCGGTATGAGCCCGCCGGAAGGCGGGCTCTCGGAAAGCCTGTTACGGCTTCGTAGGTGAATTGGGGGCTGCCGGCGGCGCTGGGAGCACCGACGGCGCCGGCGCTGGCGCCACATCGTGGGTTTGCGCCGGACTGTTGCGGGCGCCGGAATTGCCGGACTCGTACGCAAACACGCCTATGATCGCAGCAACAATGACAATACCGGCAATCCACGCCGGAGCGTTGCTCCGAACGTCGCTGGGATAGCCGCGCTCTGGCCGCACATCGTTGTCGCTCAGGTCGTCTCTATCGAAAATAGCCATGGTGATGGCTCCTTCTCTGACTGCCCCACAGCCGGAAAGAACGATCGGAACCCAGGCTGGGTTCCATTACAGGCTGGCCGAGGCCCGCTCGGCCTCGGGCTCCTCGCCAAAATAAGCTCCAAGCCTTCTGCAAGCTTCTCCAAATCTGGGCTGTTTTCCTCCCAGCTTTTCCAAAGATTCTTTTGGCCGTTTTGTGGAATTTCAAGGGGTTACAAGCGTAAAAAACCAAAAATTCGGCTGTCCAAATTTTTGGCCTTCCCCGGCCTCGGAGAGGTCATGGCGTACGGCCGTGAATTGTGAATAAATGCGCGACATGTAAGCAAGATACCGTGAAACTTGTTTATCCCAAAGCAAAATGCACAAATTCTGGCTCCGGGCAGATTCCAACGATTGGCGGACGCGATGACGCGCGAAAAGGCGAACCGAGAACTCGGCTGGGCGGCCGGCTGGAGGTCGCCGGGCGAGTAGGGCCGCGTCGACAGGATCGTCGAAAGCGGATACTCCCGACTCTCCTCATCGATGAAGAGAAACCGGTCGTGCAAAACCCTTCGACGTCTCCGACGCAACTCTCGCTTCCGAAGGACAAGATCCGGATCCTGCTTCTCGAGGGCGTGAACGACAGCGCCGCCCTGATGATGCAGGCCGCCGGTTATTCCAGCGTGGAGCGCCTGCCGAAAGCGCTCGACGGCGACGCGCTGCGGGAGGCCGTGAAAGGCGTTCACCTGCTCGGCATACGCTCCCGCACGCAGATCGATGCGGGGGTCATCGAGGCGGCCGACCGGCTGATTGCGATCGGGTGCTTCAACGTCGGAACCAACCAGGTCGACGTCGACGCCGCGCGCCGTACGGGGGTTCCCGTCTTCAATGCGCCATTCTCCAACACCCGCAGCGTGGCGGAACTGGTGATCGGCGAGATCGTCATGCTGCTGCGGCGGATCATTCCCAAAACGGCCGGAGCGCATGCCGGGCGATGGGACAAGTCGGCGACCGACAGCCACGAGGTCAGGGGCAAAACGCTCGGAATCGTGGGCTACGGCAACATCGGATCGCAACTTTCCTATCTGGCCGAGGCGATGGGGATGCGGGTCATATTCTACGACCACACCAACAAGCTCCGCCACGGCAATACCGAGCCCACCGAGAGCCTGGCCGAACTGCTGGCTGAGAGCGACATCGTCACGCTGCACGTGCCGGAGACGCCGGCCACGCATCGCATGATCGGCGCGGCCGAGATCGCGGCGATGAAGCCGGGCGCCTACCTCATCAACAACAGCCGCGGCACGGTGGTGGACCTCGACGCGCTCGCGGCCGCGCTGCGCGAAGGCAGGCTCCGCGGCGCGGCGATCGACGTGTTTCCGATCGAACCCGGCTCGAACGCGGAGCGGTTCCAATCGCCGTTGCAGGGCTTGGACAACGTCATTCTGACCCCGCACGTCGGAGGCTCGACTGAGGAGGCGCAGGAGCGCATCGGCGCCGAAGTCGCACGCAAACTGATCGACTACAGCGACGTCGGCTCGACGGTCGGCGCGGTCAATTTCCCGCAGGTGCAGTTGCCGATTCGCCCGCTCGGGACACGCTTCATTCAGGTCCAGCGCAACCTGCCGGGCATGCTGGGAAGATTGAACGAAGTGCTCGCCCGCCACGCCGTCAACATCGCCTCCCAGTATTACGAAACCTACAGCGATGTCGGCTACGTCGTCCTGGACGCCGACGCCTCGGCGGCGGACAGCCAGCGCGTGCTGGCGGAGATACGCGCGCTGGAAGGGACGATCCGCGCGCGGTTGTTGTACGAGCATCGGGGGTGAGGGGCGGGGGGTTCCGGGCGTGAGCGGTATCTGGGAAAAGCGCGAGCGGAGGGCCGGTCACGACGAAACGGCAGGCCGCACCTCGACGGTCACGGTTGTTCGGCGCGGATCGCGCCACGGGTCTCCGGTGAAAAGGTCGATGAGCGCGCGACCCGGCTCCAATGCGTGAAATAGCGTGGCGTCGGGCGCGCCCACAGCCGAGACGACCTTGCCGTCGCCGGTCAGCGCACCGGCGACGAAGGAACCGAGATGGGTCACCCCCGCGCCGGATTGGACACGACCTCCGGTGGCTCGGAACAGCAGTAGATCTCCGACCTGCACAACAAGCTCAGCCGGGAGGTCGACGACGCGCCGCACTTCAATCAGACGTCCCATCGTCGTCCACCCCGGTCGCGGGACAACGCTACGTCAGCGCCAATTCGTCGACTGACACGTCGTCACCCTCAGGCCAGTCGTCGGCTTGGAAGTGCTTCGCATAGGAATCGGCCGAGGCGCTACGCTGGGGCTGTGCGCCGGCTCCCAGACCCGTCTTCGGGTAGATTCGCGCAGCAAACGCCGCGTCCGTCGAGTTGATGTCGATGCCGCCGATGATGGGATCTCCGTCAACCGTGATTGACCCGGGAAGCTGGTAACACATGATGGAGGTCTGGTCGGGCGGCGTACCCATAATGTCTTTTTGGTCCAGCGCGGTGAGCACCTGTGCGTCGACCACGTCAGGGCCCCAACCCTGCGTACGAAGGAAATAGTCGTAAGCCTTGTTCCGGTCGATACGTGCGATGAGTTCCTGGCGCATGTGCTTGACTGACCGCGTATTTCGGCGGAATCGACAGCAGCATGTGAACATGATCTGGCATCAAATGGCCTTCTTCGACGCGGC
>DASXYQ010000226.1:0-2943 GCA_036502445.1 Roseiarcus sp.
CCGATGCACCTGATTCGCATAATCTATATTATGGAACCAACACATGTCTTGCCGAGGTTGGAAGTTCGATGCGCTGTGCCCGCACGCTAAAACCCCTCGACCCGCATCCCGTCGTAAGCCGGCTCGACGTTCTCCGGCAGCCGCCGGCGTAGCGTTTCATAATCGAGATCGGTGTGCAGATTGGTCAGAATCGCACGGCGCGGACGCATCCGTTCGATCCAGGCGAGCGCTTCGTCGAGACTGAAATGCGAGGGGTGCGGGGCGTAGCGCAGAGCGTCGACGATCCAGACCTCGAGACCCTCGAGGAACTGCAGGCTCGAATCCGGAACGCCGTTGAGATCAGGGGTATAGGCGAGCGCGCCGATCCGGAAGCCGAGCGCCGTTATGTCGCCATGCTCCAATTCGAACGGGGTCGCCTCGATCGGGCCGCCGGGCCCGGAAATTGCGCAGGCAGTCCCCGCCGCGAGCCGGCGCTCGCGAAGGATCGGGGGGTAGGAGCTCCCGGCGGGACTCTCGAAAAGGTAGGTGAATTTGGCGCGCACGTCAGCCGAAGACGCCTCGTTCATGTGCATTTCGATGCGCTTGCGCATGGCGATCACGAGCGGGCGCAGATCATCGATCCCATGCGTATGGTCCGCGTGTGGATGTGTGATGAGGACGCCGTCGAGACGAGCGACGCCGGCGTCGATCAGTTGCAGACGCAGGTCCGGCGAGGTGTCGATCAACACCAGCGTCCTGCCATCGGCGCCCGATTTCTGCAGCAGGGCCGAGCAGCGGCGACGGCTATTGCGGGGATTTGCGGGATCGCAGGCGCCCCATCCCTGGGCGACGCGCGGCACGCCGCCCGACGAGCCGCAGCCCAATAGGGTGAGCGCGACGCTCACGCCCTGCCCTCGCGGTCCATCTTCGCGAACAGCCGCAGCGTGTTGGCGCGCGTGGCCGCGGCGATCGCCGAACCTGCTACGCCCTTGACCTCGGCCAGCGCGCGCGCCGTCTCGACGACGAAGGCTGGCTCGTTGCGCCGGCCGCGATGGGGAACAGGCGCCAGGAACGGCGCGTCGGTCTCGACCAGCACGCGGTCGAGGGGAACGTCGCGCGCGATCGCCCGCAAGTCCACGGAATTCTTGAACGTCAGCACGCCGGAGAAGGAGACATGGAGCCCGAGTTCGAGACCCGTCTCGGCGAGCGCCCGCGACGAGGTGAAACAGTGCAGCACCGCCTCGAAGGCGCCAACGGCCATTTCCTCCCGGAGGATCGCGGCGACGTCGTCGTCCGCGTCGCGTGCGTGGATCACGAGCGGCAGTCCGAGCTCGCGCGCCATGGCGATTTGCCCGCGAAACACGCGCGCTGCGACCTCACGCGGGGCATAATCGTAGTGATAGTCGAGACCCGCCTCGCCGACGCCGACGCATTTGGGATGCGCGGCGAAGGCGCGGATCGCTGCGGAGTCGACCTCCGGCTCCTCGGCCGCCTGATGAGGGTGCGTGCCGATCGTGAAGTAAACATTAGGAAATCGTTCCGCGATCGCGACCAGCCGCGCGCCCTGTCGGATGCGGGTGGAGATCGTCACCAGGCGCTCGACGCCTGCCCCCTGCGCCCGCTCGACCACCGCCGCCAATTCGTCCGCGAAGTCGGGGAAGTCCAGATGACAATGACTGTCGATGAGCTCCGTCACGCGCTGGCTTCCGGCTCGACATAGCGCGGAAAGATCGGCGTCGGTGCCGGCAATGCGACGCCGGGCCACAGGCGATTAGGCGCGTCGAAACGGCCGGCGCCGGCGTCTATTTCGGCGAAGGCGCGATCGGCGGCATCGACGCCCAACAGGTCGAGCAGCTTGCCCATCGCCTTCGGCATGACGGGCTGCAGCAGGATCGCCGCGATGCGCAGGACCTCGATCGTCGTGAACAGCACGAGCCGCATCCGGGCTGGATCGCCGTTGGCGAGCTTCCAGGGCTCGTTGTTGGCGAAATAGCGGTTGGCCTTGGCTACGACTTCGAACACGGCGCCCAGATACAAATGCAGCGCGAAAACCTTCATATGCTGCCGGGCGACGCTCAACAGCGCATCCGCCTGTCCCAGCAGCTCCAGATCATCCTCCGTCGCGCCCGCTTCGCTCCCGTCCGGCACGACGCCATCGCAGTTCTTGGCGATCATTGATAGCGAGCGCTGCGCCAGGTTGCCCAGATCGTTGGCCAAATCCGCGTTGGTCCGCTGCACGATGGCTTCGTGCGAGTAATTGCCGTCCTGTCCGAAGGGGACCTCGCGCAGGAAGAAATAGCGGATCTGGTCGACGCCGTAGGCCGCGATCAGGCTCGCGGGATCGACGACGTTGCCGACCGATTTCGACATCTTCTCGCCGCGGTTGAACAGAAAGCCGTGCACTACGATCTGCCTCGGTAGTTCGATCCCCGCCGACATCAGAAAAGCTGGCCAATAGATGGAATGGAAGCGCGTGATGTCCTTTCCGATCACATGCGCGTTCGCGGGCCAGAATTTCCAGCGCGGTCCCTTGTCCGGGAACCCGGTCGCGGTGATGTAATTGGTGAGCGCGTCGACCCAGACGTACATCACATGCCTCTCATCGCCGGGCACCGGCACGCCCCAGGCGAATGTCGTGCGGCTGACCGAGAGATCGGCGAGGCCGCGTTTGACGAAGGCGACGATCTCGTTGCGGTACTTCTCCGGCGTCACGAATTCGGGATGGGCCTCGTAATGGGCGAGCAGGCGCTCGGCGTAGGCGGACAGCTTGAAGAAATAGCTTTCCTCCTCAACCCATTCGGCGGGCGCGCCGCTGGGCGCGAGCTTGCCGTCTGGCCCGTCGGTGAGTTCGTCCTCGTCGAAGTAGGCCTCGTCGCGCACCGAATACCAACCCGAGTATTTCGAGAGATAAATGTCGCCCTTGGCGTGCATTCGCTCCCAGATCGCCTGGCTCGCGCGCTTGTG
>DASXYQ010000227.1:0-5555 GCA_036502445.1 Roseiarcus sp.
GACCAGCGCGCCCGACAGGGCAGCGGCAACAAACAACGTCGCCCAGATCTGCACGGTCTGCCCGTAATAGGAGCCCGCGAGCAGACGCGCGCCCAGTCCGCCGTCCTCGCTCTTGGTGACCTCGGCGACGATCGCGCCAACCAGCGCGGCCGCCGCGCCGATCTTCATGCTGGCGAAAAAGAACGGCAGACTGGCGGGCGCGCGCAGCTTCGCGAGGGTCTGCCCCAAGGTCGCCGAATAGGTTCGCATGAGATCGAGCTGCAACGGGTCCGGCGATCGCAGGCCTTTGACCATCCCCACGGTGATCGGAAAGAAGGAGAGATAGGCCGCGATCACGGCCTTTGGCGTCGTGCCGCCGATGTCGAACTGGTTGAGGATCACGACGATCATCGGCGCCAGCGCGATGATCGGCACTGTCTGCGAGGCGACGATCCAGGGCATAGCTGAGCGTTCGAGCACGCGCACCGACACGATCGCCACCGCCAGGCCGACGCCGAGCGCGGCGCCGATGAGAAAGCCGATCAGCGTCTCCTCCAAGGTGATGCGCGCATGAAAGACGAGGCTGCGCTTGGAGGTCGGCGGCGTCTCGAAGACGAGCTTGTCGAGCTCGGCGACGATCTGATGCGGCGCAGGCAATACGGGGCGCTCCATATTCAGCGAGGCGCTGATGAGGTCGGCCGTCGAATAATCCGTCCGGCCCGCGTTGGCGAAGACGTCGCGCTGCAGTGACGCGTTCATCAGCGCCGCGGCGACGTACCAGAAGGCGACCAGCCCGAGCAGGACGGTCGTGAGCGGAAGGATGGATTTCATCGGCGACGCCGGCAGGGATCCCCCTCCCCGTCCTTACGGGGAGAGGAGAATTGCTCACACGTCATAGGAACGCCCCTCGCGCAGCCCGTGCCGGACACGATTGGCCACCTCCAGAAACTCGGGCGTCTCGCGGATATCCAACGTCCGATCGCGCGGGAAGTCGCATCGGATGACGTCGTGAATTCGCCCTGGGCGCGGCGACATCACGACAATCCGCGTGGACAGGAAAACCGCCTCGGGAATCGAATGCGTGACGAACAGCGCCGTCTTGCCCGTCTTCGCCCAGAGGCCGAGCAGTTGCTGATTGAGCATGTCGCGTACGATCTCGTCGAGCGCGCCGAACGGCTCGTCCATCAAGAGAAGGTCCGGGTCGAACGAAAGCGCGCGCGCGATCGAGGCGCGCTGCTGCATGCCGCCCGACAATTGAAACGGAAACTTGTTGCCGAACCCCGTCAGGTTGACGAGGTCGAGCCCCTTGGCGACGCGCGCGGCGCGTTCGGCCTTGCCGATTCCCATGATCTCCAGCGGCAGCGCAATGTTGCGCGCGACGCTGCGCCAGGGATACAGCGCCGGCGCCTGGAAGACATAGCCGTAGGCGCGCTTCACCCTCGCCTCGCGCGGACTCATGCCGTTGACGCGGATGTCGCCGCTGGTCGGCGCCTCGAGATCGGCGACCGCGCGCAGCAGCGTCGTCTTGCCGCAGCCCGAAGGGCCGATGAACGAGACGAACTCGCCGCGGGCAATTTGCAGATCGACGCCGCTCAAAGCCTGCACCGGCCCGTCGCTGGTCTGAAAGCTCAGCGACAGCCCAGATATGTCGATCACGCATTCCGACGCGGCGGCGGTCCGTTGGAGCATATCAGCGCGCGACGCCCTTCGGCTCGGTGAATGCCCGGTACTTCGCCAGAGCGCGGGCTTCGGCCGGGAACGGCGTGCGCTGGACGAATTTGCCCCGGCCATTGTTGGCCGTGACCTTGCCGTCGGAATAGACGACCGAGCCGCGCGAAAGCGTGAAGCGCGGCAGGCCCTGCACTTTGATCCCCTCGAACACGTTGTAGTCGATCACCGAGACCTGTTTGTCGGCGCTGATCGTCTTCGACGCCTTGGGGTCCCAGACGACAATGTCGGCCTCGGAGCCGGGGAGGATGGCGCCCTTGCGCGGGTAGAGGTTGAGAATGCGCGCGATGTTGGTGGAGGTCACTGCGACGAATTCGTTCTCGGTCAACCGGCCCGTGCCGACGCCGTAGGTCCAGAGCACCGGCATGCGATCCTCGAGGCCGCCCGTGCCGTTTGGAATCTTGGTGAAGTCCGTGAGGCCGAATTCCTTCTGCTTGGTCGTGAACGCGCAATGGTCGGTCGCGACGACTTGCAGCGAGCCCGCGCGCAGACCGTTCCAGAGATCGTCCTGGTTCTTCTTGTCGCGGAACGGCGGCGACATCACCCGGCGCGCCGAGTGTTTCCAGTCCTTGTTGTAATACTCGCTCTCGTCGAGGACGAGATGCTGGATCAGCGGCTCGCCATAGACCCGCATGCCCTTCTGGCGCGCGCGGCGGATCGCTTCGTGCGCCTGAATGCAGGAGGTGTGGACGATGTAGACCGGAACGCCCGCCTGATCGGCCAGCATGATCGCGCGGTTGGTCGCCTCGCCCTCCACCTCGGGAGGACGCGAAAGCGCGTGCCCCTCGGGTCCGGTGATGCCTTTGGCCATGTAGTGCTTTTGCAGCGCCAGCACGATGTCGCCGTTCTCGGCGTGCACGAGCGGCATCGCGCCGAGTTCAGCGCAACGCGAGAACGAGGCGAACATCTCCTCGTCGTTGACCATCAGCGCGCCCTTGTAGGCCATGAAATGCTTGAAGGTGGTGACGCCGTGCGCGACCACCTTCGCCATGTCGTCGCTGACCTTCTCCGACCAATAGGTGATGCACATGTGGTAGGCGTAATCAGTGGTCGCGAGTTCCGCGCGCTTGTCCCAGTCGGCGATCGCCTCCATCAGCGGCTGCCCTCGGCCGGGGATGATGAAATCGACCAGCATCGTCGTGCCGCCGGAGAGCGCGGCGCGAGTGCCGCTGTCGTAATTGTCGGCGGAATTCGTGCCCATGAACGGCATGTCGAGATGCGTGTGCGGATCGATCCCGCCCGGCATGACGTAGCAGCCCGAGCCGTCGAGCGTCTTGTCGCCCTTCAGGCTCGTTCCGATCTCCTGAATCGTCTCGCCCTCGGTCAGCACGTCGGCGACGTAGCTGCGATCGGCGGCGACGATGGTTCCGCCCTTGATCACGGTGGACATTAGATGTGTCTCCTGTTGCGAATTATTGGCGCCCCACCGTCATTGCGAGCGAAGCTAGGGTCGCAGGCCGCGCGGCTGCGGCCTCGGTCTGGGTTGCTTCGCTTTGCTCGCAATGACGGCGTGCGGTTTCACCCGACGATCTCCGCCTTCTCCAGCACCGCGTGCATCAGCACGTTCGCGCCGGCGGTCGACCATTCCATCTTGATGTCTTCGCTCTCGTTGTGGCTGACGCCGTCGACGCAGGGCGTGAAGATCATCGACGTCGGCGCAACGCGCGCAAGGTAGCAAGCGTCGTGCCCGGCGCCGGAGACGATGTCGCGATGCGAATAGCCGAAATGCTCGGCTGCGCGGCGCACGGCTGCAATGCATTCCGCGTCGAAGGCGACCGGCGGATAATAAAAGACTTGCTTCATATCATACGCGAGCCCGATCTTTTTCGCGATCGCCTCGACGCCCTCTTGCAAAGCCGCGTCCATTTCGGTCAGCGTCGCATCGATCGGATGCCGGAATTCGCAGGTCATGAAGACCTCGCCGGGAATGACGTTGCGCGAGTTGGGGTAGGGATTGAGCATCCCCACCGTCGAGACGCCGAGTGGCGCCTTGGAAAGCCCGATCGCGTTGACGAGTTCGACGATCCGCGCCGCCCCCAGCAGCGCGTCCTTGCGGCGCGGCATCGGCGTCGAACCGGCATGGCTCTCGAAGCCGGTCAGGCGGATTTCGTACCAGCGCTGGCCCTGGCCATGGGTGACGACGCCGACATCGATCGTTTCGTCCTCGAGGATCGGCCCTTGTTCAATATGCAGTTCGAACGCAGCGTGGATCGGCCAGCCGCCGATCGGCTCCTCGCCCTTGAATCCGATCCGCTCGAGCTCGGCGCCCAAGGTCTTGCCGTCGGCGTCGACGCGCGAATAGGCGAATTCCTTGGGAAAGACGCCGGCGAACACGCCCGAGGACACCATCGCCGGCGCGAAGCGCGAGCCTTCCTCGTTGGTCCAATTGACGACCACTATCGGACGGCGCGTCTCGATCCTCAGATCGTTCAGCGAGCGCACCACTTCGAGCGCGCCGAGAACGCCGAGCACGCCGTCGAATTTGCCGCCCGTCGGCTGCGTGTCGAGGTGGCTGCCCATCATCACGGGAGGCAGATCGTCATCGACGCCGGCCCGGCGCGCGAACATGTTGCCCATCTCGTCGATCCTGACGGTGCAACCCTCTTTTTCGCACCAGCGGCGGAACAGTTCGCGGCCCTGCTTGTCGAGATCGGTTAGGGTCAGGCGCTTGCAGCCGCCTTTCGGCGTGCCGCCGATCTGAGCCATTTCCATCAGCGAATCCCAGAGCCGCTGCCCGTTGATGCGCACGTTCGACAGGTCGGACATTCACAGCTCCGTCAGAAGTAGAAGAAGACGCTATTATAGATTTGACCAAACGGTCAAATGCCGCAATCTTCCCCATCGGCGGCTACGAGAGAGGCGCCGAAGGGTCCCGCATGGACGAGTCGATCGCCAAACCGAGCATCAGGGAGGGCAACGAGCGGGCGATTCTCGCCGCCGCGGAATCGGTGTTCGCCGAACATGGATTCGGCGGCGCGACGATGGCGGCGATCGCGGCGCGGGCCGGCGTCCCCAAACCCAACATCCACTATTACTTTCCCACCAAGCAGCGGCTCTATCGGGCGGTGGTCGAGCGGGTTTTGACCGCGTGGCTGGATGCGGCGGGTTCCTTCGACACCAGCGCCGACGCGAGCGAGGCGCTGACCACCTACATCGGCGCGAAGATGGATCTGGCGCGCGAAATGCCCTTGAGCTCGCAAATTTGGGCGAGCGAAATCATGCGCGGGGCACCCGTGATCCAGGATTTTCTCGACACCACACTGACGCAATGGGTGCGCTCGCGCGAGCGGGTGGTGCGCAAATGGATCGCTGAAGGAAAGCTGAGGCCGATCGAGCCGAAATTCCTGTTCTACATGATCTGGGCGACGACGCAGCACTACGCCAACGCGGCGCACGAGATCGCCTCGCTGGAGAACGGGCGGCCGCTCGACGACGAGGCGTTCGAGCGGGCGAAGCGGCAGATAGTGGAGACGATTTTGAGCGGGGTGGCGGCGAGCTAGGGCAGAGCGGGCAGCATTCGCGAGCGCGGGGGCACGCCGCATTCGTCGATCTTCAAAGACGGACGGCCAACCCAATCGGAGCGGGATCGCCTCGACACCCTTCCGCCGGGGTTAGTCCCCCGAGATCGTTCGTTTGTGGATTGATATGGCGAGCAGCACGTTGGGTCATTGTTCATCGAACTTTGAGTGAGGTCCATCCCGTCGAACCGGCCCGGCATTTGATCACCAGATTTCCGAGGCGTTCGCGGCGCGGGCGATCAGCGATATCGCCAACAGTCCCTACTGGTCGCAGAGCGCCATCGTAATCACCTATGACGAGACCGAGGCTTCTACGATCACGTCTCCCCC
>DASXYQ010000228.1:0-7711 GCA_036502445.1 Roseiarcus sp.
GGACGTCCGCCTTGAATCCACATCCGGCGCAGCGGCGATTCGGCGAACATCGGCAAGCTGGGATATGCCCAGTCCTTCGCCGCACTAGAAGGGTTCGACCCGCGCGCCGAACCTATCTCGCCATTCCTGGACTTGTTCTCAGAAAAGAGGAAGCTGATGGAAATCTTCCAAGCTCCCGACGCGAAAGCCCTCGGGCTTCCCTTCAGCTCGGCCGTCCGGGCTGGCGAGACGCTCTATCTTTCGGGAGCGCTCGGCAATTTGCCGGGCACGATGACTCTCGCGCCTGGCGGAATGGCCGGGCAGGCGCGGCAGACGATGGAGAATATCAGCACGGTGCTGCGCTATTGCGGGCTCGACCTAGCTGACATCGTCAAATGCACCGTGATGCTCGCCGACATGTCGGAGTGGGCGGAGTTCAATAAGATCTACACGACTTATTTCGCACCCGACCGCCTGCCGGCGCGCTCGGCTCTGGGCGTGAACGGCTTGGCGCTCGGGGCGAAAGTGGAGGTCGAATGCATCGCGCGGTATCCCGAGGGAACCGCGCGGGTGGTTCCCATTTAGATCTTCTCGATCGCCTTGGCCGCCGCGTCGAGCGCGTCGGTGATCGCCTGAATCTGCTCGGGCGTCGCGGCGCGGCCGCGGACCCGAAGCCGAACCGTCGCGCGCAGGTTCAGCATCGCGCGCAGCACGGAGCCCGCGCCGGCGAACCGGTCCTCATTGCCGCCGTCGAGGCGCGCGAAGATCGCGTCGACCTGCGCCTTGTTGGCAGCCAGAAACGCCTCGCCCTGGGGCGTGAGCGTGTAGAGCTTGCGTCCGGCCGCATCCTGGCTGGAGCTGGCGTAACCCATCTCCTCGATCAAGGTCAGCGTAGGATAGACGACCCCGGGGCTCGGGCTATAGTCGCCGCCCACGCGCTCACCCAGCGCTTTGATGATCTCGTAGCCGTAGCGGGGCTTTTCGGCGACCAGCGCAAGGATCACCAGCCGAAGTTCGCCGCCGTCGAACATGCGACCCTCGCGCCTGCCGAACCCGCCGCCGTGCATGTGACGCCCGAAGAACCTGCCCCTGCCGAATTCGCCACGGCCGTGGCGATCGCAGTCGTTGAAATGACGAAAAAACATTGTTCTCTCCCTTTGCCTTGCGACATTTCTAAGATATGTCTTCGCCAAGATATATCGTCAGGTCGATCCGTCAAGCGCTCGCGACGAGAAATTTATTTCGGCGAAGTAAGCTTCTTCAGTCCGTGAAGCCATTCCGCGAGGCGCCTCGTACCTCTGGTTGAAGAGGCGCCTCGTACCTCTGGTTGAAATTGCGGCCGAGATTGCTCGAGCCCCCGAGGGCCAGTCGAGGCCGCCGAATACCCTCTCCCCGCCTCTTCGCGGGGAGAGGTCGGGTGAGGGGCCGGGGCGAGTAGCCGGACTGTTTGAAACCGAACGACTATTCCGCCGAAACAACATAGTCGTCTGAAGGATTGGCGCGTAGTTGAACAGGCCCGGCCCTCACCCAGGCCCGTCACCGACCTCTCCCCGCGAAGGCGCGGAGAGGGAAAAGGCTCATTTTTGCCGGTCTCTAAACGCCCAGTTCCAAAACGTAAGTGGCGATCACGTCGTTTTCTCGGGGACGGCCGGCGTCAAGCGGCCGCCTTCACGACAATCGTCATTTCCCGACCCAGCGCCGCTAGCGCGCGCTCGATAGCGTCCAACCTGGAACTGTGCCGCAAATCGAGCAACCGGTCTATCTGCGGCAGCGCGACGCCTAGCCGCTTGGCGAGCGCGGCCTTTCCCACGCCTTCCGAGCGCATGGCTTGGTAGAGCGCGACCTTGGCGGAAGTAAGAGCGGGCAGCGTCACGGAATCCGGCCCTGACGTACTCGGTTCTGCGATTTCTTCTCGCGCCCCCATCGCGCCCATGAGCGCGGTCTCGATGGCGTCGATCGCGCGCGCCAGCGCATCGTCGCGGTCTTCACCGAACGTCAGAGCCCCCGGGAGGTCGGGAACGGTGACGAGGAGAGTCTCGTTGTCGTCGGGGGTCAGGGTCACTGCGTAACGCATGTCTATTCCTCTATGTCGAGTTGCTTCAAGATCGCCAGCCAAAGTCCCTTGCCAATCTCCTTCGATCCGCCGTGCTGCGGCAATACCGAGCGTCGGCCGTTGAGAATGACGATCAGGCAGCCGCCTTGCCCGGAACGAATGTCGCCCCTCGCTTCGCGAGATATCGCTTGGCTTGGCGGGAGTTCATTGACGCAACATGTCTGTTGCGTCAGCTGGTGTAAAATGGGAACTTCATTGCCAAGATCGGCCGAAAGCGGCTACGTCGCGTCCGGCGAGATCGCCGCTTGGCGGATGCCCGATTTTGCGGAGGTCGACGCGGTGGGCACAACCTCGCGAGCAACCGTGCGCGTCGCCGCGCGGAGCGAGATCGAAGGTCTCTCTCGATGGCGGAGCGCGTTCGCGGGCGAGCGCAAGGATCGGCGCTATTACGAACTCGTCGAGGACACGCTGGACGGGTTCGCCTTCGGCTACTTGATCGTCGAAGACGGCGAAGACGTGCGCGCTGTCCAGCCGTACTTCGTCGTCGACCAGGATCTCATTGCCGGCGCCGAAGGATCGACCAAGCGCATCGTCGGCGCGGTGAGGCGATTTTGGCCGCGCTTCCTGCGCGCTCGCACCCTCATGGTCGGGTGCGCCGCGGGGGAAGGCCATCTCGATGGCGATGAAATGTCGCGATCGTACATCGCGGACATACTCGCGCGCTCGCTGAACCGCGTCGGGCGCGACCTCGGTTGCGCGATGGTCGTATTGAAGGAGTTCCCCGCGAAGTATCGCGCGCAATTGCGTGGCATGCCCGACGCCGGGTTCGCCCGTATTCCCAGCATGCCGATGACGACGCTCGGACTCGAATACAAGGATTTCGAGGCGTATTTGTCCGCCAATCTCAGCGCGGCCACGCGAGGCAAAATCCGGCGCAAACTGCGCGCCGCGGAGCGTGCGCGGCCGGGGATTTCCATGAGTGTCGTGCAGGATTTGACCCCGTTCGTCGAGGAGGTCTATCCCCTGTACGTCGACGTATACGAACGCTCGCCGCTGAAATTCGAGAAGCTGACCAAGGAATTCTTGCGCCAAATCTGGAAACGTATGCCCGACAAGGTCCGATTTTTCCTCTGGCGGCAGGACAGCCGGATCATCGCTTTCGGCCTGTGCACCGTACTAGGCGAAAGCATTTGCCACGAATACGTCGGATTCGACTATGCCGTCGCCTTCGAGCTCAATTTGTATTATCGCGTCTTCCACGACATCATCGAATGGGCGATCGCCAACGGTTACAAGCGCTTCTACAGCGGCTCGCTGAACTACGACCCGAAATGGCATCTCCGGCAGTCGCTCTATCCCATCGACCTCTATGTCAGACATACAAACGGCCTGGTCAACGTGCTCTTTAAGCGGCTGCTCCCGGTGCTGGAGCCGACCCGTTCCGACCCGATCCTGCCGAACTTTGCTAATTATCGGGAGCTGTGGGAGTGAGGGGAGTCGCGAGTGGCGAATGGTCCGCTTGGCCCCACCATTCGCCATTCGCTACTCACTATTCGCCAATCTTGTCTGGAGTCCTGATATGAAGTTCCTCGTCTTGTATCTCGTACCGCCGTCAGTCATCGAAGACTGGTCGAAGACCGCCCCCGAAGTCAGAGGGCCGGCCCAAGAGAAGATGAGAGGAGAATGGAACGCCTGGATGGCCAATCATGCGAAAATGATCACCGACACCGCGGTCGGAGGCAAGACCAAACTCGTCTCGACGAGCGGCGTTTCCGATACCAAGAACGATATCATGTTGTATTCGTTCGTGGAAGCTGACTCGCATGAAGTCGCTGCGAAGGCGTTCGAAGGCCATCCGCACCTACAAATTCCGCAATCGTCCATCGAAGTCATGGAAGTCAAATCGATGACGGGGGCATAGCCTTCGTCTACGGCGGCTCCGCCGGCTCCGTCGTCGGCTCGGCCGGGTCTGCGCCCGCCGTCGTCGCTCCCGTGCCCGGCCGCACCACGCGATCGGCGAGCGGGCGCTTGGGCGCGGGCGACCACGGGCGATCCTCCAGCGCGCCGCGGTCGGCCGCCGCCACGAACCGCCCTCCGTCCCAATTCAGCCCGACCGCCCCGGTCGAGGCGAGCCGCCGTTCGTCGAACAGCATCGCTCGACAAGAAGCCGGCGCGGTCAGGGCGCTGACGACGATCGCCGCCCGCTGGCAGTCCTCCTCGAAGGCGGCCCGGTCGATGACGAGGCTCAGCGACTGGCCCTCCGGCAGATCGCCGACACAGCCGACCCGGTCGCAGCTCGGGTCGGGATCGCGCGCGGCGGCGGGATCGCGATCGTCGCCATCGGCGGTCAGCCATTGCTCGGCCGCGAAGGCGTTGAAACGCTTGCCGACGACGATCAGCCGCCCATCGGCGTCGCGCAAGGCCACCTGATCGCCCGAGGGCGGGATGATGACGTCGTAGCGCGGGCCATGGAAAGCGCCGACGACCCCGATCAGCGCGAAGGGAATCGCCATCGCGCGAAGGGTCCAGGTTCGCCAGAGAATCGCGCTCATCACGGCAAGACTGAGGAATGGGTGCGCATAGGGCGCGAACGCCCGCACATGCAGCGTCGAGCCGGGCGCGGCGGCGATGAAGCGCGCGACCCACAGGATGAATTTTATGCCGGCGCCGACGTAGAGCCAGACCGGCCCGTCGAGACCGAGCGGATAGAGCGCGGTCCCCAGCAATGCGCCGGGCACGGCGAAGAATTCGATGATGGTGAGCGTCAGCGGATTGCCGATCAAAACGTAGGGGCTGAGGTCGTGGAAGTGATAGGCCATGAACGAGGCCGTCGCGCTCGTCGCGCAGAGGGTGGCGAGCAGCAGCCCGATCGGCTTGTCGACGAAATGCTTCCACAGCGCACGCGGCGGAGCCCGGCCGCGAACAGGCACGAAGGGATCGACTCCCTGCTCGGCCCGCGCGAGACGCGCCTCCATCACCGCCACGAGCGCGCCGACCGCGGCGAACGAGAGTTGGAAGCTGACGCCCAGAATCGCCTCCGGCTCCAGGGCGACGATTGCGAGCACCGCGAAGGCGAGATTGCGCATCGTCAGCGCACGCCGATCGAGAATCACCGCCCCCAGCACGATGAGGGTCATGATCAGCGCGCGCTCGGTGCCGACGCGCGAGCCCGTCGCGACGTCGTAGAAAATCGAGCCGATCATCGCGACGGCGGCCGCCCATTTCTTGATCGGATAGTTCAGCGCCAACGTCGGCGAGAGCGCGAGCATACGCCGCGCGACGACGAAGAAAATTCCGGCGACCAGAGTCATCTGCACGCCGGAGATCGTGATGATATGGAAGATGCCCGCCTCGCGGATGAGGTCCCTGGCGTCGTTGGACAGGAAATCGCGCTTGCCCGTGACCATCGCCGCCGCGATGGCTCCCTCGTCGCCGCCGATGATGGCGTCGACGCGCAGCGCGAGACGATTGCGCGCCTGATCGATCGCGGCGGCGAAGCGCTCGCGCCACGAGGTCTCGCGCGGAGGGGGCAACACACTGATCGCCCCGAGCGTCGAGCCCACTGCGCCGACGCCCTGAAAATAGGCGTCGCGCGCGAAATCGTAGCCGCCGGGCAGCGCCGCATGCGAAGGCGGGAGCAATCGCGCCTGCAGAGCGACATAGTCGCCGGCGGCGACGTTGGGCGCTTTGCGCGTCGTCACGCGGACGCGGCGCGGCGCGAGATTGGCCGGCATGTCGCCGGCGTTCGCGACCGCGATCACCAGCCGCGCGCCTCGAGGCCGCAGATCGACCTCCTGGACATAGCCTTGCAGCTTGACGATCCGGACCCGGTCGAGCACCGGGGTGGCGACGCGCGCCGTGCGCAGCCCCATCGACAGGAACCCCGCCGCGAGCGCCGCCGCGGCGAGCCAAATCCCGAGGGCGAACGGCCGTGCGCGCGAAAACCAGGCGAGCGCGGCGCACGCCGCAGCCAGGGTGGCCGGCAGCCACAGCACGGGCTCGCGGTCAGCGGCCAGATTGAGCGCGACCCCGCCCATCGCTGCGACCGGTATCCAGAGGAAGAACCGGCGCTCCTCGGCCTCCCGCGCCAGCGCGCCCGCGAACCATCGGCGCCAATCCGGCGCCGCCGCCGTCGCTCGCGCGAGACCGGCGGCGATCGAGACGACGCCTGTTCGCGCGGGACTCGTCATGACCCGCTTTACCAAGAATTGTGCGGCGGGGGGAATCCGCTACGCGCGCGCCCCTTCTCCCGTCTGCGGGAGAAGATGTCGGCGAAGCCGACAGGGGGTGCGGCCGGCGCGAGGAGGCCCCTCCCCAAAATTGTCGACCCGTGCCAAGTACCGCAGCGCGCGTCGGCGCGCGGCGCCAACGCGCTTCCCTCTTCCGGCACCATAGCCCGTCGGAAGACGGGCGTCTTCGACGCCTTCGCCCGCAGGCGGGAGAAGGGATGTGCCGCCTCGAAAGTTAGAAATGTCCGAAGCCCCAGTTTCCGCTTCCCATAGACAACCCGTCGTCCGCGGCTCGCGGGGCTGAGAAATTGGGTTCGCATCGGATCGTCTTCACCCCGTCGGGCAAACGCGGCGAAGCCGCTGACGGAGCCAGCGTGCTCGAGGTCGCGCGCAAGCTCGGCGTCGATCTCGACTCGGTCTGCGGCGGCCGCGGCATCTGCGGGCGATGTCAGATCGACGTCGCCGAGGGCGAATTCGCCAAGCACGCACTGTTTTCCTCGAAAGATCATGTGACGCCATGGGACGCGGTGGAGCAGCGCTGGGTCGACAAGCGCGGCGCGCTGCCGCCGGGCCGCCGACTCGGTTGCCAGGCGCGCATCCTGGGCGACCTCGTCGTCGATGTGCCGGCCGAGAGCCAGGTGCACCGCCAGGTCGTCCGCAAGCGCGCGGAGACGCATCCGATCGACATCGATCCGGTCGTTCGCCTGCACTATGTCGAGGTCGCCGAGCCCGACATGCAAGACCCCTCCAGCGACCTCAGGCGCCTGCAACAGGCGCTGGTCGCGCAATGGGGCGTCGGCGAAGCCGAAGCGAGCCTGCCGGTGCTTCGAGGCTTGCAGAAAGCTCTTCGCGCCGGCGGCTGGAAGGTCACGGTCGCCTTGCGCAAGGGGCGCGAGATCGTGGCGGTGCTTCCCGGCTTCTGCGACCGCGCGTTGGGGATCGCGTTCGACATCGGCTCCACGACGATCGCCGCGCATCTCTGCAATCTCGAGACCGGCGAGGTTCTCGCCTCCCGCGGCGGAATGAATCCGCAGATTCGATTCGGCGAGGATCTGATGAGCCGGGTCTCCTATGTCATGATGAACCCGGGCGGCGACGCCGAGCTGACGAGCAGCGTGCGCTCGGCGGTCGATGCGCTGATCGGCGAGGCCGCCGCGGAGGCGGCGGTCGAGCGCGGCGAGATTTTCGAAATGACGGTGGTTGGCAATCCGATCATGCATCACCTGTTTCTCGGCCTCGATCCGACCGAACTCGGCGGCGCGCCGTTCGCGCTGAGCCTCGACGGCGGCTGCGAGGCGCGAGCCTCTGAATTCGGACTCGCCATCGCGCCCGGCGCCTATGTTTATCTCTTGCCGTGCATCGCCGGGCATGTCGGCGCCGACGCGGCGGGCGTCGCGCTCGCCGAAGCGCCCTACCTGCGCGACGAACTGACCTTGATCGCCGACGTCGG
>DASXYQ010000229.1:0-6379 GCA_036502445.1 Roseiarcus sp.
CAGGCGCCGGCGGCGGCGGCGGGGCGAGCCGCTCCAGTGCATCGGCGATGCGGGCGAGCCAGGCGTCCAACGGTTTCCGAAATGACGACATGCTGGGTCCGTCGCGCGAGTAGGCACTCGCCTTGCCACAAGTCGGCGTAGGGCTCCAGCGATGGATGCGCGGAGCCAAGCCCTTGCATCCCTCGCGGCGGAATGCGGTCTGTAAAGTTTAACTGCAAGGTGCTATATGAAGCTTGAGCCACCGGGCCTCGAACCCGGCCGACGGAGAAGGTTATGAAGGGCAGACTTTCCAGATTCAAGGTGATGAGCCTGACCGACGCCGCCGCGGCTCGGGTGAAGGAAATCATCGCCAATACGGATAGGCCGGTCGCCGGCCTCAGGGTTGGGGTGAAGAACGGCGGCTGCGCCGGAATGTCCTACACTATGGAATTCGCCGAAAACGTCGCGCCGCTCGACGAGATCATCGAGGACAAAGGCGTCAAGGTCCTGATCGACCCGAAGGCGGTGCTGTTCCTGCTCGGCGCGGAGATGGATTTCAAGGTCGATCGCCTGTCGTCGACCTTCACCTTCCGCAACCCCAACGAAACCTCGGCCTGCGGATGCGGCGAAAGCGTCGCGATCACGCCCGCCAGCCCCGAGACTCTCGCCGTCGACGCATGAGCCGGACATGGACGCCGAGGGTCTGAAAGCTCTGTTCGAGCCGGTCGGGACCGTTTCGGTCAAGCGGATGTTCGGCGGCCACAACGTCTATCTCGATGGCCTGTGCTTCGCCATCCAGTCGGGAGGCGAGGTCTACCTCAAAGGCGACGCCCAGTCGAAAACGGTCTTTGCGGAAGCGGGCTCGACCCCGTTCGTCTATGCCGCGCGCGGAAAGCCGACGACGACATCCTATTGGCGTCTACCCGCCAGCGCCTACGACGATTCGGACGAGTTGAAACGGTGGAGCGCGCTGGCGATCGAGGCCGCGCGGCGCGCGGCGGCCGCGAAGGCGAAGCCGGCGCGCGCGAAGGGGCGGAAGGCCACTCGGTAGACCGTCGTCGACGCCAAGACTAGGGCTTGCTTCTAAGCTTGCGCAACTATCACGTGGGCTTGGATCTTACCGGAGATCGGGCCTGCGCCATGCGCCTTCTCTATCTCTTCGGCGACACGGTCCGTGACGGCCGCCAGTGCCGATGGGTCTCGGGTTTCGATCTCGCCTCGCAACGGAGTGCCCTGGCAGTAAGCGATTGCCGCGTGCCGCGCGCTGGGCGCACGACTTGTCTCCTCGAGCGTGACGATATTGATTGCCGAATAGCCTGCCGTTCGCAGTTCAGCCCCGATATGCGAGACATCGTAATACCCATGCGGTGTCCGGGCAAGGAAGCGGGGCGGGTCTTTGCGAAAGAACGTGCCCGCGGTATCCGTCGCGATCCGGGCGAAGTCGTTCTCTTCTATGCGATCCCACACGTTGAACAGAAAATGTCCACCTGGTTTCAGGACGCGACGGGCCTCACGATAGCCGGCAACACGATCGGGAAAGAACATCGCGCCGAATTGGCAGCAGACCGCGTCGAAGCTTGCCGATTGGAACGGCAAGTTGAGGGCGTCCGCCTGCTGCCAGACGACGCGTTCATCAGGGTCCTGGTGGCGGGCGGCCCTGTCGAGCATCGGCTGGTTCAGGTCAGTGACGATGTAACGCGCACTTCTGCCGAGCAACGGCGCCAGCGCCCGTGTGACTGCGCCGGTGCCGGCCGCTGTTTCCAGAATATGCGCGGGTCGCATGTCGGCGGCCCGGCGGGCAATGTCCGACGCAAACCCCTCGAAGATGAGAGGCACAAGAAAAGTATCGTAAATCTCCGGTATCGACCCCGTGAAAATCTTGTCCAAATCAGACATCTTGCAAGATCCTGTTGCGGACCGAGCGCGCCATCCCTCGCCCCGGCGTGATCCTATCCGTCTTGGCAGGGCCTTTCCAATAGTGAGATCAGCACGAGGCGGGCGGCCTCGCCAACTCGAGGTGGCTCCTGCCAACCTTAGCGGGTAAACGTGACGGCATTCGTGCTCGGTCGCGCGGCGCCGCGCGTTCGCCACCGATGAGGATTGTCTTCGGGCAGGAATTGAGGAACTAAGTCAGTCCTCGGCTTCGACTTTGGCGGGGCGAGGCGCGCGGGTGGGGCGCAGCAGGAAGCTCGGGACGTGGTCGCCGAGGCCGATCACGCGCTCCTCGACCGGCTCGCGCGGGCGGGAAAGGGGTGACTGCAAGGCCGGCTCGGGCAGCCCGCGACGCGGCGGCGCCGCCCGCGCCGGAAGGTGGCTCTTCTCCGGAGCGGCCGCTCTTTCCTGCGACGGGCTGCGGTCTGGCCTCGGGCCTTTTTCCGCCTTCTGGTTCTGGGACGGTTTCGTGGCGCGGTCCACTCGTGCACGCCGCGCGGCGCTCTCGCGGCTTCGGTCTCGACCATGCGAGCGCTCTTCCTCGCGCGGTTTCCGCGCGGGCGCTTCCTCCAAATCGGCGTCCGCCGGCCCCTCCGGGTCGGGCGCGTAATCGATCTTGCGCGCGATCAGCTTTTCGATCTCCTCGATCGCGCGCGCATCGGCGCGGGTGACGATCGTCAGCGCGGCGCCGCTCTTGCCGGCCCGACCCGTGCGGCCGATGCGATGGACATAGTCTTCGGAGTGATGCGGCGCATCGTAATTTATGACGTGGCTGACGTCGGGAATGTCGAGCCCGCGCGCCGCGACGTCGGAGCAGACGAGCAATTGCACCTGGTCGTTGCGAAACGCATCGAGCGCCGCCATGCGCGCGCGCTGGTCGAGATCGCCGTGCAGCGCGCCCACGGAAAAGCCGTGCTTCTCGAGCGAGCGATAGACCACCTGCACATCGCGCTTACGATTGCAGAAGATGATCGCGTTCTTGAAGTTCTCCGCGCCGCGGATGAGCCGGCGCAGCGTCTGCCGCTTCTCTTCGGGCGTCGCGCCCGAGCGCACGAGCGCCTGCGAGGTGTTGATCGCGGTCGAAGCGGGGCGCGAAACCTCGACGCGAACCGGATTGTGCAAAAAGGCCTCGGTGAGCCGCGTGATCTCGGGGGGCATGGTCGCGGAAAAGAACAGCGTCTGCCGCGTGAACGGCACCAGTTTGCAGATGCGCTCGATGTCGGGGATGAAACCCATGTCGAGCATGCGATCGGCTTCGTCGATGACGAGGATTTCGATCCCGTTGAGCAGGATCTTGCCGCGCTCGGCGAAATCGAGGAGGCGGCCGGGGGTGGCGATGAGCACGTCGGCGCCGCGGGTGATCTTGGCTTCCTGATCGCCGAACGAAACGCCGCCGATCAGCAGCGCGAGGTTGAGCTTATGGTTGATGCCATATTTGCCGAAGGCCTCCTCGACCTGGGCGGCGAGTTCGCGGGTCGGCTCGAGAATCAGCGTGCGCGGCATGCGCGCCCGCGCTCTTCCCTTTTCCAGCATGGATAGCATCGGCAGCGTGAAGGCCGCCGTCTTGCCGGTTCCGGTCTGGGCGATGCCCAGCACGTCGCGCCCCTGCAGCGCATAGGGAATGGCTTGTTCCTGGATCGGCGTCGGCGTGTCGTAGCCGGACGCTTTGACGGCGTCGAGCACTTTCTCGCTCAGGCCGAGTTCGTCGAATTTCATCTGGGCTCACATTTAGAGAAGCGGCGCTGTCGGCCCCCGAGTCGGGCGGCGTGGCGATCAACGCACTAGCGGGCTCTCGTTTTCACGCTCCGCGCTCGGCCGAAACTTTGATTCAGTTCCCAGCCCGCGCTCATATAGGCGGATTTGCGCCGAAGTCAATGAAGCAGGGAACCCGCAGGGGCAACAAGGTGAACGCGAGCGAGGCGGCGCCGCCGCAGCATGAAAATACCCTCATCGCGGCCCGATCGTCAGGCGCTGGAAGCCGGCGCCGGCGGTCGTCTTGCGCGCCGAAATGATGCGCGAATTGACGCCGTGCCAGCCGATTTCACCGGAAAGCCTGCCGTATTCGATCTTCGGACAGCGATTCATCACGACCTGGACGCCCTTCGCTTCCGCGCGCGCCGCCGCCGCGGCGTTACGCACGCCGAGCTGCATCCAGATCACTTTCGGGAGCGGATCGAGCGCGAGCGCCTCGTCGACCACGGCGCCCGCGACCTCGGAGTTGCGAAAGATCTCGACCATATCGATCGGTCCCGGCGCATCGGCGAGACGGGCGTAGGCGGTGAGGCCGTGGACGGCGCCGCCCGCGAGCCCCGGATTGATCGGCAACATCCGGTAACCGCGTTCGGAAAGATATTTCAGGACGAGGTAGGACGGACGCGCCGAATTGGCCGAGGCGCCGACCATGGCGATGGTCTCGACCCGCTCCAGGATCGACCGGATATAGGCGTCGGGATATTTTTCGTGGTTCACGCGCCCTCCCATTTCGGCGCGCGCTTGTCGAGGAACGCGCCGATGCCCTCGGCCGAATCGGGATGGGCGAGGTTCTCGACCATGGCTTTCGAAGCGAGCGCGTAGGCGTCGGAAAGCGGCGCCTCGAGCTGCGCGTAGAACGCGCGCTTGCCGATCGCGATCGTCGCCGCCGAGCGCTGGGCGATCTCCCGGGCGAGCGCCTGCGCCGCGCGAACCGCGCGCCCTGCGGGAACGACGCGGTTGACGAGCCCGAACCGTTCGGCCTCCGCCGCTCCATAAAGCGCGCCCGTCAGCGCCATTTCCATCGCAGCTTTTCGCGAAATCGCCCGCCCGACGGCGACCAGCGGCGTCGAACAGAAGAGGCCGATATTGACGCCGGGCAGCGCGAAGTGCGCGTTTGCGCCCGCGACCGCGAGGTCGCAGGCGGCGACCAGTTGACACCCTGCGGCCGTCGCGACGCCCTCGACCGCCGCGATCACCGGCTTCGGCAGCGCGACGATCGCCTGCATCAGATCGGCGCAGCGCGCCATCAGGGTCGCGTCGTATTCCGCGCCCCGGTCGCCGTCGTTGCGATGCGCACGGATCTCCTTCAGGTCGTGTCCCGCGCTGAGCGCCGGCCCCTCGCCCGACAACACGACGACCCGCGCGCCCGGATCCGCGGCGATCTCCGCGAAGGCGGCGGTCAGCGCCTCGATCATCGCCAGGCCCAGCGCGTTGCGCGAAGCGGGGGCGTCGAGCGTCAGCGTCGCGACGCCGTCGGCGTCGTCGCGGCGGACGAGGGGAGGGGAGGGCTGCATGGCGACGCTCCGGGGCGGCTATTGCCCAGGGAGATATGGCGCGGGCGGGGCCGATGTCAAAGGCGCTGACGCGCGCTGCGCTTTCAGTTTTCGTCATGCACGGGCTTGACCCGTGCATCCAGGCCGACGCCCGCGGACAATCACCGAGGGCGCCGCCTGGATGCCCGGCTCGAGGCAGCTCGAGGCCGGGCATGACGAGCGGCGGCGGAAGCCGCCTGGCTCGCTGGGCGTCGCCTTACCTCGCGACCGCGAAGGCGAAGTCGGGCACGGTGCTGGGGCGACTCATGACGGGGTGCTGATGGCCTTCGGTGAGTTGCTTGACGCGGTCGGCGATCCAGGCGTCGAGGCCAGAGACTGTGATGACGCCCTTGTGCAGCAGGTCCGCCTTGCCGAGGTCGAGGCCTTCGATCAGCGCCTCGGTGAAGTTGCCATGCCCGAATTGCGCCGACTCGCCCGAGAGCTCGCGTCCCTGCGAGGACGAAAACACGATCAGCCCGTTTTCGGTCTTGGCGAGTTCGTTGACGATGCTGTTGACGTCGACCGGACCGCGCGCCGCCACGCCGCCGGCGTTGACCGCCTGGTTGGCGTGGCAGGTGTCGAGGAACAGGATCGCCTTGCCGTAGACCCCGCGCATCGCGCGCAAGATGTCGTCCTGCGAGACCGCGCTCGAGGAAAGATGCTTCATCGAGACGTCGGCGGGCAGGAACCAGTAGTTCTGCTTCTCGTCGGTGACCCCGTGGCCTGCGATCAGCACCATCGCGACGTCGCGCGCGGTGACGGATTCGCCGAGCCAGTCGAGCGCCTCGACGACGCTCGCGCGCGTGACCTCGCGATCGGCGAGCGTCTTCACCTGAACGTCGGAATAGAGCCCGCCCTTCTGCCGCAGCAGCACCGCCGCGAAACCGCGGGCGTCGTCGGCGGCGTAGCCGAGTCTGAGGCCGGGATCGACATAGTCGCTGACCCCGATCGTCACGGCATAGAGCTTGGGTTTGAGAACCTGCTCGACCGCCGGGGCGCCGGCATAGACGAGGCGAACCCGCGCGACCTCGCTCGCCAGCGCGCCCGACCTCGCGACGAGACCGAGCTCGAAGTCGTGAGCGGGCGCGGGGATCGAGAGATGGCGTTGATCGCCCGTCTGCGAAGCCGCCGGCGCCACCCCGCGCGCCTCGACCGGGCGGCCGTCGATCAGCGCGTCGATGCGC